>NZ_DBNHFX010000107.1:0-25907 GCF_057137845.1 Sandaracinobacteroides sp.
CATTTCGCCATGGTGCCGACGGCGGCCGTGTCGGGGTTTTATTTCGCACATCCGAAAAGCGCCTATTTCGGGGTAGCGCGGATCGGCGAGGACCAGTTGGCCGGCTATGCGCCCCGTCGCGGCGTCAGCCTTGAACAGGCGCACCAGTGGCTGCGGCCCAACCTTGCCTGAACCGACGGCGCCGAGGCCGTTCAGATCGCCGAGTCGGGGTTGGTTCTGGTCCAGTGCCAGAACGGCCGGTCGACGGCACGGCCATGCAGGTGATGCTCGACGACGTCGAGCACCGCCCGCGTCACGATCGGCAGGTCGAGGTCGCGGCACTCGGCCATGGTGAACCACGCCACCTCGCCAAGTTCGCGGCTGTCCTGCGGTTCGAGTGAGGCGAGACATTCGGCGTCGGCCATCAGGAATCGGGCGTCGAACCGCTTGTGGCGGGCAGGTGGCGTGATCGCGCGCGCGATATAGGAAAGCGCGCCAAGGTCTGCCGCGATGCCTGCATCGCCCTGCCTGCCGATCACCAGCCCGGTTTCCTCGTAGGTTTCGCGGATCGCCGTCCGGCCGAGCGCGCGCGCCAGATTCTCGCCGGACTGCCGTCTCAGCCGCGCCGATGCCGCGAGATCGGCGGCAACCTCAGGGCGAAGCTCGGTCAGCATCGGGCCGTGATAGTCGGTGCGGTCGATGCGGCCGCCCGGGAACACCCATTTGTCGGGCATGAAGTCATGGCCGCCGGCGCGCTGCCCCATCAGGATTCGGGGCTGGCTTCCGTCCCGGCGGACGAGGACAAGGGTGGCGGCATCCCGCGGGCGAGCAACGACCATGGCGCCGATCGTAGCGGCGCATATGCGGCAGGCCAACCTGCGCCATTCAATGGGCGCGCCGCATTGCCCGCAGCGTCGGGAACGCCTAATGCCGTGGGAAATGACGATCCACTTCCACGAAGGCGACTTGCCGGGCGAAGTTTTCGCGCCGGGTGCCGCCATTGCCGTAGATACCGAAACGATGGGCCTGAACCCGCTGCGGGACAGGCTCTGCCTTGTCCAGCTTTCCGACGGAGAGGGCGACGAGCATCTGGTTCGCTTTTCGGGCGATTACAGCGCACCGAACCTGCGCCGCGTTCTTGCTGACCCGGCCCGGCTGAAGCTGTATCACTTCGCCCGCTTCGATCTGGCGGTGATCCGCCACTATCTCGAAGTGGTGGCGGCGCCCGTCTATTGCACCAAGACGGCCAGTCGTCTTGTGCGCACCTACACCGATCGCCACGGCCTGAAGGAACTGGTGCGCGAACTGCTTGGCGCCGAGATTTCGAAACAGCAGCAGTCCAGCGACTGGGGCGCCGCCAGCCTTAGCGACGCCCAGAAGGATTATGCCGCCTCGGACGTGCGCTACCTGCACCGGATGAAGCCGATTCTGGACGAGCGGATGGCGAGGGAAGGGCGCACCGCGTTGGCGCAGGCCTGTTTCGACTTCCTGCCCGCGCGTGCCGACCTCGATTTGGCCGGATGGCCGGAAGTCGACATTTTCGCGCATGTATGACTGTCGCCATGGCTGACGGGATCGACAGCGGGCAGGAGGCGCGCCGGCGCTCGATGCTGCCCGGCAGCGCGCGCGACAGCCTGGTTTCGGCGGCAAAATGGGGTTTCCCGATCGGTTCGGTGCTGTTGTTCGCGGTGCTGCTGGTGCTGCCGGTTACCCGCAACCGCGAGTTCAGTTTTCTCCTCTCGAAAGACAGCGCCGCCCATTCCGGCGAACGGATGCGCATCCAGGAAGCGGAATATCGGGGCGAGACTTCACGCGGCGAGCCGTTCCGGGTGTCGGCCGAATCCGGTGTGCAGAAAACCAGCGCGGTTCCGGTGGTGGTGCTGCACGGCCTGACCGCCAGGATCGAACAGCAGCAGGGTCCGGCCGTCGTCACGGCGCCCGAAGGCGAATTTTTCCTGCAGAAGAACCTGATCGTGGTGAACGGGCCGATCGTCGCGCGGTCGGCATCGGGTTTCAGCCTCGATGGAGAGCGTATCGAAGTCGACCTGAATGCACGTCGCATCTCGACCGGGCAGCCGGTCTCGGGCACTTTGCCGATGGGCGAGTTCAGGGCAAACGCCTTTACCGCCGACATCGAAGGACATGAAGTCAGCCTGACGGGCGGCGTCAGTTTGCGGATCAATCCCAATCGGATGAAGAAATGATCGATTTCAAACTTGCGGCAGCGGCTCTGTTACTTGCGTCCGTGGCGGTATCCGCCAGCGCGCAAGGGTTGACGACATCTGCGCTGAAGGGTCTCGACAACAAGGCACCGATCGACGTCAACGCCGACCGGATCGACGTGCTGGACCAGCAGAATCTGGCGGTCTTCAGCGGCAATGTGCATGTTCGACAGGCAAAGCTGTCACTCGATGCCGACCGGGTGAAGGTGGCCTACAGCCGCCCGGCCAAGGGGGATCCTGTGATCAAGCGCCTCGACGCCGACGGCAATGTGCGACTGGCGACGCCGTCCGAGAAGGCGACTTCGCGATTCGGGATCTACGATGTCGAGAAACGGGTGCTGACGTTGATCGGCAACGTGGTGCTGGAACAGGGGACGACCCGTGTGCAGGGGAATCGGCTGACGATCGACCTTGCCAGCGGACGCTCGACGCTGGACGGCCAGGCATCGACCGGACAGCCCGGTGGCAGGGTCAGCGGCCGCTTCGCCGTTCCCGACCGCAAGCAGTGACGGGGGCACGGCCTGACACGGTTTCCGTCAGGCTTTGGTTGCGGTTCCGATGTAATTGATCCGGGTATCGCCCGAGATATGAAATCCCCGGCCGACAGACCATGACAGGCCGCGCACTTCGCCGGTTTGCAGCCCGGCTGCCGCAAGCCTGTCTGCCAGTTCATCCGGGGTGACGAACTGATTCCAGTCATGGCCGCCATCCGGGATCAGCCGCAGCAGCCGTTCCGCCCCAGCGATCAGCACAGCCCAACTGCGGGCTGTGCGGTTCGGCGTCGAGTAAATCAGCAGTCCGCCGGGCTTCAGCATTGCTGCGATTGATTCCAGAAATTGCTTTATATCAGCCACATGTTCGATTACTTCGAGGCATGTTATGAAGTCGTAACGCGCTGCATGGCTGTGCGCGAACTCAGCCACCTCGCCCACGGAATAGTCGATCGACAGCCCGCTTTGGCGCGCATGGCTCTGGGCCACGCGGATGACGTCGGCGCCCGCGTCCAGCCCCTCGACGGCGGCGCCCATGCGCGCCAGCGGCTCGGTCAGCAGTCCGGCTCCGCAACCGACATCGAGTGCAGTCAAACCGGCGAGCGCATCGCGCCGGCCAGCCGACAGGCCGAAATGGCGGACTATCTGTTCACGGACATAGCCCAGACGCGCCGGGTTGATCCGGTGGAGAAGTTTCGACTGGCCGTCGGGATCCCACCAGTCTTCAGCGAGGCGACCGAACAGCTCGATGTTGGCGCTGTCCTGCGTGCGGGTGGATGTGCTGCTCATTTGAACGGGCGCGCCGACGGCATCGCCGGCTTGTCTGCTCCGTCGGCTGAACGACCGATCGGGCTTTCATGGTGCAGTTCCGCAGGCATCGGCGCCCACCCGTTGGGCGTCAGCATTTCCAGCGGCGCAAAGCGGCGTTTGTAGTCCATTTGCGGAGAACCCTTCACCCAATACCCCAGATACACATGGCGCAGCCCGACCTGGGCCGAGCGAACCACATGGTCCAGAATGATATGGGTGCCAAGCCCGCTGCGCGCGTCCGGCCCGGTTTCGAAGAAGCTGTAGACCATCGACAGCCCGTCCGACTGGCGGTCGGTCAGGCAGGCCCCCACCAGCCTGCCGCGCCCATCCGCCGAGGGTTCCCGATACTCGACCATGACTGTGTTGACCGGGGAAGTCTCGACCATCTCGGCAAAATCATAGGCGTCCATCCGCACCATCCCGCCGTCCGGATGGCGGGCAGCAAGATAGCTGCGCAACAGGTCGAACTGCTCCTCGGTGGCAAAGGGGTCGCAGGCGGAAACATCGAGGTCGGCGTTGCGGCGGAGGATGCGCCGCTGTGACTGCGAAGGCCGAAATTCCGGGGCCACGATCCGCACAGAGACGCAGGCCGAACAGCCCACACAATTCGGCCGATACACGACGTTCTGGCTGCGCCGGAAACCGATCCGGCCCAACCCTTCGCTCATGCGGGCGGCATCCGGCCCGCGCAGTTCGGCGAATACCTTGCGCTCTGTCCGGCCCGGCAAATAGGGGCACGGTCCCTCGGCCGTGAGGAAGAATCTGGGGAATCCGGCGGGTTGCTCGGTCATGCCGAAAACACCAATCGGCCGTAAAACGCGCAAAACCCTTCTGCCCTTGCGCGGCGGCAGCGGGATTGGGACATCTTCGCTGACGGCTTGGCCTTCACTTCGCCCTCGACCATATGTGCCCGGCCCCCCGATGGAGCACTGGCGGACTGTGCACAATCGGGCAGCGGGGCGCAATGCCGGAGGTGCGGCGGCCAGCACATATCGATGTTAACGCCAAGTCCTCGGTCCGACACCGCCAGACATGCGTTTGTGCTGAACCCCTGAGCACCGCCCGGCCTGCCAAAGCCGGAGCGCCCATTCCGCAAATTCCGCCACACAACCCCTTCCGTTGTGCGAACCTGTGAAATCTACGCCTTTTGCGGCCTTCATCCAACCCGCAGAACGGGGAATTCGTTCCGGAACGGATGCTTCAATCCAGTTCCACGCGGTTCACCTCGTAGCCGGCGCCACGCAGCGCCTCTATCAGGCGGCCCAAATGGTCTTCGCCGCGCGTTTCGCATTCGATTTCGGTGATCAGCCCCTTGGCGGGAAGGTTGGTGAAAATGCGCTGGTGCGACACTTCGAGGATGTTGACCTGCTGCTGGTCGAACACCCGGGCGACGCCATACAACTGGCCCGGCCGGTCTTTCAGGCGGATGCGCAGCCGCGCCAGCCTTCCTGCCCGCACCAGATCGCGCAACAGCACGTTCGCCAGCAGCCGGGTGTCGATGTTGCCGCCCGCAAGCACCAGGCCGATGGTCCGCCCACGGAAGCGCCGGCCATAGGCCAGCAGCGCCGCAAGCCCGGCCGCACCCGCGCCTTCGGCAACCGTTTTCTCGATCGCAAGCAGCATCGAGACCGCGCGTTCAAGATCGCGTTCGGCAACCAGCAGAATATCCGATACCAATGCCTTCACCACCGGGATCGTAAGCGAGCCGGGCGTCTTTACCGCAATGCCTTCGGCAAGGGTGTCGCCGTCGGCCACGATCGGCTCTCCGGCGACGGCCGCCTTCATGGATGGGTATAGTTCCGCTTGCACACCAATGACTTCGAGATCAGGTTTGATGTCTCGTGCGATCGTTGCACACCCTGAAATCAGCCCGCCGCCGCCGATCGGAACGACCAGCGTGTCGATGTCGGGCGCATCCTCCAGCATTTCCAGCGCAACCGTTCCCTGGCCCGCCATCACCAGCGGGTCGTTGAACGGGTGGATGAACACCAGCCCGCGCTTTTCTGCCAGCTCCAGCGCGTGGGCGGTTGCCTCTTCCAGCTTTTCGCCGAACAGCACGACGTTCGCGTCGTGCCCTTCGGTCTGCTGCACTTTCACCAGCGGCGTGAAGCGGGGCATGACGATCGTGGCCGGAATCCCGAGTCGGCGGGCGTGATAGGCAAGCCCCTGCGCATGGTTTCCGGCCGACATCGCGATTACGCCGCGCTTGCGTTCCTCGTCGGTCAGCGCAAGCAGCCGGTTCAGTGCGCCGCGTTCCTTGTAGGCTGCCGTAAATTGCAGATTTTCGAACTTCAGGAACACGCGGGCGCCCGTCAGTTGCCCCAGCGTGCGCGATTCCAGCGTAGGCGTCCGGATGACCTTGCCCGCGATACGCATCGCCGCTGCCCTGACGTCGTCTCCGGAAATGGCAAGGGCAGGTGCGGTGGTGGGGGCGTTCATCTTCGGTTTCCTTTCGGCCACAGCGCTTATCGCCTGCGGCCGGTGCCTTCAACCGCGCACGGCGGCTTTTCGTTTGCGCCAATCCGGTTTAGGCGAACGCGCATGGCTGTCATCGCATTTGCAGGACTGGGGGTTATGGGCTGGCCGATGGTCCGCCACCTCGCCGCCGCCGGACATACGCTCCGGCTGTTCAATCGAACCCACGCCAAGGCCTTGCGCTGTGCCGCTGAACTGGGCGCCATCGCCTGCGCCAGCGCCGCCGAGGCGGCCGCTGGGGCCGACGCGCTGATCACCTGCGTCGGCAACGACGACGACGTGCGCGAAGTGACGCTGGGGCCGAAAGGCGGTTTCTCGACCCTTGGTGATGGCGGATTGTTCGTCGACCACAGCACGGCTTCCGCCCGGATCGCGCGCGAACTTGCAGAAGCTGCGCCGCATCTGCTCTGCCTCGATGCGCCGGTATCCGGCGGGCAGGCGGGTGCGGAAGCCGGTCAACTGGCAGTGATGTGCGGCGGTTCCGACGAGGCGTTCGCCCGCGCCCAGCCGATCTTGCAAGCCTATGGCCGCCGTATCGTTCACATCGGCCCTTCCGGGCACGGCCAGTTAGCCAAGATGGCGAACCAGATCGCAATTGCAGGGGTGGTGCAGGGGCTTGCCGAGTCGCTGCACTTTGCGATGCGGGCCGGGCTGGACACGGATGCGCTGGTCGATGCGATCGGCAAGGGCGCAGCCCAGAGCTGGCAGATGGACAATCGCGCGAAAACCATGGTCGAGGGCCGCTTCGACTTCGGATTTGCCGTCGACTTGATGCGCAAGGATCTGGGCCTTGTGCTGGACGAAGCGCGAACCCTGGGCGCAAGCCTGCCGGTTGCGGCCATCGTCGATCAGTTTTACGCCGATGTGCAGGCCATGGGCGGCAACCGCGACGACACTTCGTCGCTGATCCGGCGGCTGAAGTGATGCGCCGTGCCCTTGTGCTGGCCCTGTGCCTGTTGGCAGCGCCTGCCGACGCCGCGAAGACACTGATTGTCAACGCCAATGGCTATACCATCGAACAGTCCGGCGCCGTTCGCAGGTTTGCCGGGCTGCTGGTGGGAGACGACGGCAAGGTGCTGGCAACGATGCCGCGCGGCGCGTCTGAACCGCGCCTTGAAGCCGGGGACTACAAGCTCGATGCCAGAGGACGGACGCTGATCCCCGGCCTGATCGACGCGCATGGCCATGTGATGGGCCTTGGCCTTGGGCTTCGGGCGCTGGACCTTGCGGGAACGGCAACGCTTGCCGAAGCGCAGGCAAAGATCGGCGCTTACGCCGAAGCAAACGGCGCGCGCGACTGGGTGATCGGGCGTGGGTGGAATCAGGTCGTCTGGGGGCTGGGACGCTTCCCGACAGCCGCCGAACTGGATGCGGCCCATGCCACCCGCCCGGTCTGGCTGGTTCGGGTCGATGGCCATGCGGGGTGGGCCAATTCGGCGGCGATGAAGGCAGCGGGCATCACCCGGCTGACGAAGGATCCGGCGGGCGGGCGTATCGTCCGCGACGCAGCCGGCAACCCGACCGGGGTGTTCATCGACGCTGCGATGCAGTTGGTGGCCAAGGCCGTGCCTGCACCATCCGCCGGGGAAAAGGAAAAGGCGCTTGAGGCAGCGCTCGCGCATCTCTCGGCGCTGGGCCTGACCGGTGTTCACGACATGGGCGTGACGCCGGACGCCTGGGCGCTCTATCGCAGCTTTGGCGACGAAGGGCGCCTGACCATCCGCATCACCGGATATGCCGCCGCGATGGAAGCGATGGAAGCGATTTCCCCCTTAAGGCCGACGCCGTGGCTGTATCAGGACCGGCTGCGCCTGCAGGGCATAAAGCTGTATGCGGATGGTGCCCTGGGCAGCCGGGGTGCGTGGCTGCTGAAACCCTATTCCGACGAACAGGGTTCACGCGGACTACAGTTTCTGGACGATACGCGTGAAAAGAACCTGTTCAGCCGGGCAAACTTCCTTGGCTATCAGGTAGCCGTGCATGCAATCGGCGATGCGGCAAATCGGCAGGCTTTGGATAGTTTTGCAGAAATCGCACCAACTTACGGAGAGAAATTCAGAAATCGTATTGAACACGCGCAGGTGATCGACCTGGCCGACATTCCGCGTTTCGCCGAGCTTCATGTGATCGCATCCGTGCAGCCCACCCATGCAACCTCGGACAAGGCGATGGCCGAGGGGCGGCTGGGGGCGGAGCGTCTGCAGGGCGCCTATGCGTGGAAGGCGCTGCGGCAGGCTGGCGTTCGACTGGCGCTTGGTTCGGACTTTCCCGTGGAACCAGCCAACCCGTTTCTGGGAATCCATGCAGCGGTCACCCGGCAGGACGTGCAGGGCCAACCCGAAGGCGGGTGGCGCGCCGAGCAGGCGATGACCCTGCCGCAGGCGCTGGCCGGCTTCACGCGCGATGCCGCTTATGCAGGCGGCGTAGAAACGCGGATCGGCGCGTTGGAGCCTGGCTATTGGGCCGACTTCCTGTTGCTCGACCGCGACCCGTTCACCATCGCACCCGCCGAACTGTTCGAGGTAAAGGTGGATGAGACGTGGCTTGCCGGAAAGCGGGTGTTCGTGCGCAGGCCGTGATGGCCTAGGCTGGCACCACCGTTCCCGCGCGGTCGAGCTTCAGGCGGGTAAGGCCCGGCCCCATCGCCGGCAGTTGCGCGACAACGGCTTCTGCCACCATGTCGGGTGCCTTCAGCGTGGCCGGATCTTCACCGGGGAAGGCCTTGGCGCGCATGGCTGTGCGGGTGCCGCCCGGATCGACGACCAGAACATTCACGCCCAGGATCTTCATTTCCTCGGCATAGACGCCGACCAGATTTTCCAGCGCTGCCTTGCTGGCCGAATATGGCCCCCAATATGGTTCGGCGCGGCTGGCGACCGAGGATGTGACGGCAACCACCGTGCCGCGCGCAATCCGCAGCATCGCGTCGAAGTTGCGGATGAGCCGCCATTGCGCCGTCAGGTTCAGGGCGATCACGCTGTCCCACTCCTTGGGCGTGGCGTGCGCGACCGGGGTCAGGCTGCCCAGCGTTGCGGCATTCAGCACCAGCAGATCGAGCTTTTGCCAGCGTTCGGCGATCACGCCTGCCAGCCGGTCGACTTCCTCGGCCCTGGTCAGGTTCATGGGGACGATCGTTGCCGTGCCGCCGGCTGCGTGAATCCTGTCCTCAACCTCGATTAGGCCGGCTTCGGTGCGTGCCGTCAGGATGACGTGATAGCCGGCAGTGCCAAGGCGGACCGCGAGTTCCGCGCCGATCCCGCGGCTTGCACCCGTGACCAGGGCGACGCGCCCCTGCGTTTGCGCCGTCATCGGCTGCCTTCCCCGGCCAGCAGACCAAGGCCGTGCTTTGCTTCCTGCGCTTCCTGATCGGTCAGGCGCGTTGGATAGTCGCCGGTGAAGCAGGCGTCGCAGAATTGCGGGTGCCGGGGATGGCGGCCGTTTTCGCCAAGCGCGCGATACAGGCCGTCGATCGAAATGAAGGCCAGGCTTTCGCAGCCGATATAGGAACGCATTGCCTCGACATCCATGCGCGCTGCCAGCAGCTTCGAGCGTTCGGGCGTATCGACGCCATAGAAGCAACTGTGGGTGGTCGGCGGACTGGCGATTCGCAGATGCACCTCGGCGGCGCCCGCTTCGCGCAGCATGTTGACGATCTTTACCGATGTCGTGCCGCGCACCACAGAATCGTCGATCAACACGATCCGCTTGCCCGCGATCATGGCGCGGTTGGCGTTGTGCTTCAGCTTGACGCCAAGATGGCGGATCTGGTCCCCCGGCTGGATGAACGTCCGCCCTACATAGTGCGAGCGGATGATCCCCAGTTCGAAGGGAATGCCCGATGCCTGCGCATAGCCGATGGCGGCGGGCGTCCCCGAATCGGGCACCGGAACCACCATGTCGGCTTCGACCGGCGCTTCGCGGGCCAGCTCGGCGCCGATCGATTTCCGTACCTGATAGACCGACAAGTCGTTGGCAAAGCTGTCGGGCCGGGAAAAATAGACCTGCTCGAAGATGCAGGGCCGTGGTTTGTGCTGGCCGAACGGCATCATCGATTTCAGGCCGCTGTCATCGATGACGATCAGTTCACCTGGTTCGACCGAGCGGAGATAGGTTGCGCCGACGATATCGAGGGCGACCGTTTCCGAAGCGAGGATCCACGCATCGCCCAGCTTGCCAAGCACCAGCGGCCGGATACCCAAGGGATCGCGACAGGCGATCAGCCCTTCGGCCGTCAGGCACAAAAGCGACCATGCGCCTTCGACCTGCTTCACCGCATCGATGAAGCGATCGAGCAGAGTTCGGAAGCTGGAGGTGGCGACGAGGTGGATGATGACTTCGGTGTCTGAGGTGGACTGAAAGATCGAGCCGCGCCGGATCAGCTCGGTCTTCAGCGTCACGGCGTTGGAAAGATTGCCATTGTGGGCAACTGCAAAACCGCCCGAGGCAAGATCGGCATAGAGCGGCTGCACATTGCGAAGGGCCGCCGCTTCCCCCGATGTCGAGTATCGGTTGTGCCCGATCGCTGCGGCGCCGGGCAGTGCGTCGATCACGTCGGTGCGGTCGAAGTTGCCCGCCACATGGCCCATTGCCCGGTGTGCGTGGAACTCTCCGTCGTCGAGGCTGAGGATGCCTGCGGCCTCCTGGCCGCGATGCTGAAGCGCATGCAGCCCGAGGGCCACCATTGCCGATGCCTGCGTCGCACCCCAGACGCCGAAGACGCCGCACTCCTCGCGCAGTTTGTCGTCGTCGAAGGGGTGTGTCGTCAGTTGTGCCGGGTCGGCCGACCGGCCACCGCTGGAAACCGATGCCATGAAAACCTGCCTTGTGAGCTGTTCGCGTGGCCGCCATGTAGGGAGTGCGGCGGCGTTTGTCGCTAGGCGAAGTGCAAATGGCAGGCGATTGTGCAGGACATGGCGGAAAAATTTGCTCCGAAGTTCGATGCGGCAGGGCTGTTGACGGCTGTCGTGACCCACGCCGAATCGGGTGAGCTGCTGATGGTTGCACATATGAACGGGGAAGCGATCCAACTGACCCGAGAGACGGGAAGGGCGCATTTCTGGTCGCGCAGCCGGCAGTCGCTCTGGCTGAAGGGTGAGACTTCGGGGAATTTCCTCAGCGTCCGCGAGATTCTGGTCGACTGCGATCAGGATTGCCTGTGGGTGAAAGCGATTCCACATGGCCCGGCCTGCCATACCGGCGCCCCGAGCTGCTTTTTCCGCCGCCTTGAGGGGGACGATGTCGTCGACGTGGGCAGTTGCGCCAAACGGTGACGTTTTCGCGGTTCAGTCACAATTAGTGACTAAACAGAATCGGATTCCCTGCGTAAGACAGATTCATTGGCGCGATGGCGTTCAAGTCCACGCGCGC
Organism: Sandaracinobacteroides sp.; assembly: GCF_057137845.1. Classification (NCBI taxonomy): domain Bacteria; kingdom Pseudomonadati; phylum Pseudomonadota; class Alphaproteobacteria; order Sphingomonadales; family Sphingosinicellaceae; genus Sandaracinobacteroides; species Sandaracinobacteroides sp. The sequence continues at coordinate 11,345 of NZ_DBNHFX010000107.1, forward strand.
GCTTCAGGGTCGGACTTCACCGCCCCGCTGTTGGCTGCTGTTGGCAGGCCGATAGCGGGGCGGCAGAAGCGACTGAAAACAATCACGATCATATGTTTGCAATCGCAAGGCCTGCTTTGGCGCGAAGCACGCAGCGCAGGTTGACGTGAACGTAAACGTTATATAGTTGACCGGCATGCCCGAAGCCGCCCGGATATCGGAACCAGTGCCCGCCGCTGCTGCGGTGCAGGAGGCGTTTTCGATTTCCGACCTCGCCCGTGAATTCGGCGTGACCGCGCGGACGCTGCGCTTTTATGAAAACGAAGGCATCCTGCAGCCGAATCGGCGCGGCACCACGCGCATCTATTCACGCGGCGACCGCGCCCGACTGGCCTGGATCCTGCGCGGACGCGCCGTTGGCTTCAGCCTTGCCGACATCCGCGAACTCCTCGACCTCTGGACGCCGGACGTGCCGCGCCGTGCCCAGATCGAGGCCGCGCTTGCCAAAAGCCGCGACCGGATCGCCGCCTTGAAAACGCAGCGCGACGCGGTCGATGAAACCATCGCCGAACTCGAAGGCTTCTGCCGCGCGGCCGAAGCCAGACTCTGACAGGAAAGCAGTAACATGCCCGCAAACTATCGTGCGCCCGTCACCGACACCCGCTTTGCCCTGAAGCACGTCGTCGGGCTTGATCGGCTTCAGGCGCTGCCCGGCTACGAGGACGCGACGCCCGATATGGTGGTTGCCATCCTTGAGGAGGGGGCGAAGTTCGTCGAGGGTGTGCTGGCGCCGCTCAATCAGATCGGCGACCAGCAGGGCTGCACGCGTCACCCGGACGGCAGCGTGACGACACCTGCCGGTTTCAAGGAAGCCTATGCCGCGTTCGTCGAGGGCGGGTGGGGCACGCTGATGGCGCCGAAAGCCTATGGTGGCCAGGGCCTGCCGCATGTGCTTGGTTCGGCGTTCGAGGAATATCTTGCCTCGGCCAACATGGCGTTCGGCATGTATCCGGGCCTTACGCAAGGCGCCGTGTCGGCGATACTGGTGGCCGGTTCCGACGAGCAGAAACAGGCCTATCTGCCGAACATGATCGCCGGCCGCTGGACCGGAACCATGAACCTGACCGAGCCGCAATGCGGCACCGATCTTGGCCTGATCAAAACCCGCGCCGAGCCGCAGCCCGACGGAAGCTTCCGGATCAGCGGCACCAAGATCTTCATCTCGTCGGGCGACCACGATCTTGCCGACAATATCATTCATCTGGTGCTGGCCAAGACGCCCGGCGCCACGGACAGCGTGAAGGGCATTTCGCTGTTCATCGTGCCGAAGTTCCTGCTGAACACCGACAGCACACCGGGGGCACGCAACAGCCTTTCGTGCGGTTCGCTCGAACACAAGATGGGCATCCACGGTAATGCCACCTGCGTGATGAACTATGACGGGGCGACGGGTTTCCTCGTCGGCGAGGAAATGAAGGGCCTGAAAGCGATGTTCGTGATGATGAACGTCGCGCGGCTGGGTGTCGGCGGGCAGGGCATGTCGCAGTCGGAAGTGGCCTATCAGAACGCAGTTTCCTATGCGCGCGATCGCCTGCAGGGCAGGGCGCTGACCGGCCCGAAAAACGCGCAGGGCAAGGCCGACCCGATCCTCGTGCATCCGGATGTTCGGCGCATGCTGCTGGACGCCCGCGCGTTCAACGAAGGTGCGCGCGCCTTGTGCCTGTGGGCGGCGTTTCAGGCCGACCTTGCCGTCAAGGCCCCCAACGCCGGGGAGCGCGAGCAGGCGGACGACCTGCTGTCGCTGCTGACGCCCGTCATCAAGGCCTATCTGACCGACGAGGGCTATGCCAACGCCACCAATGCGCAACAGGTGTTCGGCGGCCATGGCTATATCGCCGAATGGGGCATGGAACAGTTCGTCCGCGATGCGCGCATCACCATGATCTACGAAGGTGCAAACGGCATACAGGCGCTGGATCTGGTCGGCCGCAAGCTGGCGCAGAACGGTGGGCGCGGTTTGCGGGCGTTCCTGTCGATGGTTGACGACACCATCGCCGCCGGCCGGGCCGACGAAACGCTGAAACCGCTTGCCGAGGCGCTGGCGGGCGCGAAAGCCGAACTGGAAGGCGCAACCATGTGGCTGATGCAGAACGGGATGGCGAACCCCGACAACGCGGGTGCAGCGTCGGTGTCGTTCCTGCGGCTGATGGCGATCGTCACGTTCGGGCACTTCTGGCTGGGAATGGCAAAGGCGGCGCTGGCTGACACATCCGGCGAATATGACCGGCTTTTCCTCGACGCCAAGCTGATGACCGCGCGGCATTTCTTTGAACGGCAGATGCCGCAGGCAGCAGCCGAGGCTGCGCGCGTCAAGGCGGGCGCCGCGACGATCATGAACTTCCCAGACGACGCATTCTGACTTTTGCGTGAGGTTGCCCATGAACAGGGCAGCCCTATCTCACCCACATCCCGAGGGAGAATGACCATGGCTGAAGCATATATCTACGATGCGGTGAGGACGCCGCGCGGCAAGGGCCGCAAAGACGGCAAGCTGCACGAAATCACCCCGATCCAGTTGGCGACTCAGGCGCTGGCCGCGATCCGCGACCGCACCGGCATCGACACGGCCGACGTCGACGACGTGGTGCTGGGCTGCGTGTCGCCGGTGGGTGAACAGGGCGCGGATATCGCGCGCGTCGCGGTGCTGAACGCCGGCTATGCCGAGACGACAGCGGGTGTGCAGGTGAACCGCTTCTGCGCTTCGGGACTCGAGGCCGTGAACATGGCGGCGGCCAAGGTGATCTCTGGCGAGGCGGAGTTTGCCATCGGCGGCGGCGTCGAAAGCATGAGCCGCGTGCCGATGGGATCGGATGGCGGCGCATGGGCGATGGACCCGGCGGTCGCCTTCAACACCTATTTCGCGCCGCAAGGTATCGGCGCCGACCTGATCGCCACGATCGACGGCTTCTCGCGCGACGATGTCGATGCCTATGCAGTCGAATCGCAACGCCGCGCCGCCAAGGCATGGGCGGAAAAGCGCTTCGCCAGGTCGATCGTTCCTGTCCGCGACGTAATCGGCGAAGTCGTCCTCGACCATGATGAATTCATGCGGCCGCAAACCGACATGCAGTCGCTTGCGGGGTTGCAGCCTTCGTTTCTGGCGATGGGCGAACAGATGCCCGGCTTCGACGAGATCGCCAAGCTGCGCTACCCCGAGATCGAGCGTGTGAACCACGTCCACCACGCCGGAAACTCGTCGGGGATCGTCGACGGGGCGTCGGCGGTGCTGGTGGGCAACAAGGCAATCGGCGAAAAATACGGCCTGAAGCCGCGCGCCCGCATCAAGGGCATGGCCTCGATCGGCTCGGAACCGCTGATCATGCTTACCGGTCCTACCTACGTCACGCAGAAGCTGCTGAAGCGGCTTGGCATGACGCCGAAGGACATCGATCTCTTCGAACTGAACGAGGCGTTCGCCTCGGTAGTGCTGCGGATGATGAAGCACCTCGACATCCCGCACGACAAGATGAACGTGAACGGCGGCGCCATCGCCATGGGGCACCCGCTGGGTGCAACCGGCGGCATGATCCTCGGAACCGTGCTCGACGAGCTGGAACGCACCGGCAAGCAGACGGCGCTGGTCACCTTGTGTGTGGGTGCCGGCATGGGCACCGCAACCGTCATCGAACGCATCTGAGCGACCGGAGGGAACTGAAATGACCGATCAAGCTATCCGCCAGGAGCTGGACGCCGACGGCATCCTGTTGCTCACCATCGATTGCCCCGGCCTGTCGATGAATGTCATCAACGAGGCGCTGACACGCGACCTTGCAGCCGCAGTCGAGCGCATCCGGACCGATGCCGCCGTGAAGGGCGCGGTGATCACGTCCGGCAAGGCATCCGGTTTCGTTGCCGGCGCCGACCTGAAGGGGATGAACTTCTCGGGCGGGGGCGCTGGTGCGTCGTCGGGCAAATCGCGCGTGGCGCAACTGTTCGACGGGGTGTTCACGCTGAACAAGCTGATGCGCGACCTTGAAACCAGCGGCAAGCCGATCGCAGCAGCGGTGAACGGCCTGGCGCTGGGCGGCGGGCTGGAAATCGTGCTGGCCTGCCACCATCGCGTGATCGCCGACAACCCGAAGATCGTGCTGGGCCTGCCGGAAGTGCTGGTCGGGCTGTTCCCCGGTGCCGGCGGAACGCAGCGGCTGCCGCGCCTGATCGGTGTGCAGCCGGCGCTTATGTATCTGCTGCAAGGCAAGAATATGAGCCCGCAGGAAGCGCTTGGCCTTGGCGTCGCGCAGGCAGTGGTGCCGGCCGACAAGCTGGTCGAGACCGCTAAGGCGTGGGTGAAAGCCAACCCGAACGGCGGCGTGCAGCCGTGGGACCAGAAGACGTTCAAATTTCCCGGCGGTGCCGGGGCGTTCAGCCCGGCCTTCGTGCAGACGTTCGTGGGTGGCACCGCGATGGCGCACCGCCAGAGCCACGGCAACATGAACCAGGTGAAGGCGATCCTGTCGGCTGTCTATGAAGGCGCGCAACTGCCTATGGACACTGCCATTCGTGTCGAATCCAAGTATTTTGCCAAAGTCGTCGCCGATCCGCAGGCTGGCAACATGATCCGTTCGCTGTTCGTGTCGAAGCAGGCGGCGGAAAAGGGTGCGCGCAGACCTGCCAACGTGCCGCCGATGAAAACCCGAAAAGTCGGCATGCTGGGTGCGGGCCTGATGGGGGCCGGGATCGCGATGGTGTCGGCGCAGGCCGGCATGGAAGTGGTTCTGCTGGACCGCGACATGGCGGCAGCCGAAAAGGGCAAGCAGTATACCGCCGACCGTCTGGCCAAAAAGCGCGTTCCGGCGGAAAAGGCGGCAGAGATCCTGAACCGCATCAAGCCGACCACCGACTACGCCGACCTGAAGGGCTGCGACCTGATTATCGAAGCGGTGTTCGAATCGCGTGAGATCAAGGCCGAAGTCACCAAGGCGACCGAAGCTGTGGTGGGCGCCGACACGATCTTCGGCTCCAACACCTCGACTCTGCCGATCACAGGCCTTGCCGAAGCCTGGAGCAAGCCCGAGAATTTCATCGGTATCCACTTCTTCTCTCCGGTCGAGAAGATGCCGCTGGTGGAGATCATCGTCGGTCGCAAGACCGGCCCGCAGGCCATTGCAAAGGCGCTGGATTATGTAGCGCAGATCCGCAAGACGCCGATCGTAGTCAACGACAGTCGCGGCTTCTATACCAGCCGCTGCTTCGGCACGTTCGTGCAGGAAGGGCTGGCGCTGCTGGGCGAAGGCGTGAAGCCGGCGCTGATCGAGAATGTGGCCAAGCAGATGGGCATGCCAGTCGGGCCGCTGGCGGTGAACGACGAGGTCGGCCTAGACCTGTCGTACAAGGTTGCGCAGCAGACCAAGAAGGATCTGGGCGACGCCTACAAGGGCGGACCCGGTGAGAATGTCATTGAAAAGATGATGGAACTTGGCCGTCACGGTCGCAAGAACGGCAAGGGCTTCTATGCCTATCCCGAAGACGGCAGCCCCAAGCACCTGTGGCCCGAGCTTTCCAGCCACTTCCCGCTGGCGGCAAGCCAGCCCACGGCAGACGAAGTGAAGGAACGGCTACTGTATCGCCAGCTTGTCGAGACGGCGCGCTGCTTTGCAGAGGGAGTGCTGGAAACGCCCGAAGACGGCGATCTGGGCGCGATCTTTGGCTGGGGTTTCGCCCCGTTCACGGGCGGCCCGTTCAGCGCCATGGATACGACCGGTATCAAGACCGTGGTGCAGACACTCGACCGGCTGGCGCAGCAGCACGGTGAACGCTTCACGCCGCCGCAAATGTTGCGCGACATGGCCGCAAAGACAGAAACCTTCTACGGCAACGCCGCGAAGAAAAAGGCAGCCTGAGCTGCCAATCAGAAGAACGAAAGGCGGCGAACCAGAAAAACGGGTTCGTCGCCTTTTTCTTTGAACAGGTTGTGCAATCTGCCTTGGCATGGCCTGCTGCGATCCGTTGAACAGCATCATTGAGGGAGTGAACGATGATCAGGACTGCGCTTTGTGACATGCTTGGGGTAGAGTACCCGATCATGCTGGCCGGGATGGGGGGCGTTTCCTATGCCGAAGTGGTGGCGGCCGTATCGGCTGCCGGCGGCTTCGGCACACTGGGCATGGCAGGCACCAGCGCGAAGTTCATCGAGAGCCAGATGCTGAAAGTCCGCGAGCTGACCGACAAGCCGTTCGGCGTGGACCTGCTTTCGGCGCAACCGGAATCGCTGACGGCCGCTGTTGACGTGATCATCGCGCATGGCGCCAAGGCGTTCGTTGCCGGGCTTGGGGTGCCTTACCCCATCGTAAAAAAGCTGAAGGACAACGGCATCCTGGTGTTCGCTGTGATCGGCAAGGTTGACCATGCGCTGAAGGCGCAGGCTGCCGGCTGCGATGCGGTTATCGCGCAGGGAACCGAAGGCGGTGGCCACACAGGTGCGGTTGCGTCGGTCGCTCTCTGGCCGCAGGTGGTGGATGCGGTGAAGCTGCCGGTGGTGGCGGCAGGCGGGCTGTTCGACGGCCGAGGTCTTGCAGCGGCACTGGCGATGGGGTGCCAGGGCGTCTGGATGGGCACGCGCTTCATCGCTTCCGCCGAGGCACACGCCGGACAGATTTACAAGGACGCGATCGTCGGCATGTCGGAGGCTGACACCACCATCTCGCGCGGGTTCACAGGCAAGACGCTTCGTGCGCTGAAAAACAAGACGACCGAGCAGTTCGAGCGTGAAATTGCCAAGCCTTTCCCGGCGCAGGTGATGGAATCGGTGCAACTGAACCGGCTGGGGCCGATCGCCGGCATCACCGAGAATCTGGATATCGACACCCAGTGCTTTGCCGTAGGGCAGGGTGGCGGCGGCGTTCGCGAGGTGCTGCGCTGCGACGAAATCGTGCGGCGCACGATGGCCGAAGCCGAGACAAGCCTTAAGCGGATCGGCGCGCTGGCGGGATAGCCCGTCAGTCGATCAGCTTCATCAGCCGGCGTTTGGCGGGCGCAAGCACGGCATCGAGATCGTTGCCCCGCCTGAGCGTCTGCCCCGCTTCGCCGATCAGGCTGTATTGGCCCTGCCGCAGCCTTAGCGCGGGTTCCTTCACCACGCGGTATTCCGGCCTTTCGCTGGCGCGCCGGAACGCCGAGAATGTTGCTGCGCGATGGGTGAAATCGATCGCATAGTCGCGCCATTCCCCGGCGGCGACCATCTGGCCATAGAGTTGCAGGATCGAGAGCAGTTCCGCGCGGTCGAACACCGTTTGCGCGGCGGTGGGCAGTTGTATGACGTTCAAGCCGCCTCGCCGCCGGGTTTGGCGGCGCCCCGTTCAAAGGCATCGACGCGGGCGCGCAGTGTTTCCAGCTCGCACTTCAGCAGCTCGTAGCGCTGGGCCACCGGGTCGAACTTTTCCGAGCAGGGTGTGCCATAGGGCACGAATGCCGGGTCCTCCCTGATCAGTCCCGGCACCGGCCTTGCAGGAATGCCGACCATGGTAGCGCCGGGCGACACGTCGCGGGTGACAACTGCGCTTGCACCGATCTTGGCCCCATCGCCAACGGTGATCGGGCCAAGAACGGCAGCGTTCAGCGAAATCACCACGTCGTTGCCGATCGTCGGGTGCCGCTTGCCGGCAATGCCGTTCGTGGGGTTGGTGCCACCAAGCGTCGCGCCCTGGTAGATCGTGACATTGTCACCGATCTCGGAGGTTTCGCCGATCACGACAAAACCATGGTCGATGAACAGGTTTTTGCCGATCACGGCGCCGGGGTGAATGTCGATCGCGGTCAGGAAGCGGCAGAAATGGTTCACGATGCGGGCGGCAAGGAACATGTCTGCGCGATACAGTGCATGGGCAACGCGATGCAGGCCGACCGCCCAGACGCCGGGATAGGTAAGCACTTCCCAGCGCGAACGAGGTGCCGGATCCCGCTGCCGGATGCTGGTAAGATAGGAAGCAAGTTTGTCGAACATCCGCCTGTGTGCCCATTTACGCTTCCGACGATCATAATGTGGCACAGGCGGCGTTTCCAGAGGATCGGTGCCGCAGCCTCTCACAAACGATTGCGCAACTAGGCGTTCTTGGCCAGACTGGACGGCGATGCAGATCGATCAGGTTCTTCTGCTGTTCGCAGCCGTCGGCTTTGCCGCCCAACTGATCGACGGCACGCTTGGTGGCGGCTTTGGTGTTATCTCGTCGTCGGTGCTGATCGCTACCGGGGTTCCGCCTGCCGCCGCTTCGGCCGGTGTCCATGCGGTTAAGGTGGTGACCGCGCCCATTTCCGGCATCAGCCACGCGCTTGCAGGCAATGTGGAATGGCGGCTGTTCTGGCGGCTTGCAATTCCGGGTGTAGCAGGGGCGGTGGCCGGCGCATCGTTGCTGCTGTGGTTGCCAGCCGGCATCGCCAAGCCGGTCATACAGACCTATCTGGCGATCGTCGGTTTCATTCTGGTGCTGCGGCGACCACTGCACCACACGCGCCACCGCGACCCGAAATACGCCGAACCGCTTGGTCTGGTGGCCGGCTTTCTGGATGCAGGCGGCGGCGGCGGATGGGGTCCGATCTGCACGCCCAACCTGATCCTGCAGGGTGTCATGCCGCGCAAGGCGGTGGGCACGGTCAATCTGGCCGAATTCTTCGTGGCTCTTGCCAGTTCGATCACCTTCATCATGGCGCTGGGCTGGGGTGCGCTTGGCCATGCAGTTCTGGGGCTGCTGATCGGTGCGGTGATTGCCGCGCCGCTGGGGGCGTTGCTGGCGCGCCGGTTGCATCCTGGTGCGCTGGTACGGCTGGTCGGGGTGGTTCTGCTGCTGTCCAGCGGCTTCGGGCTGTTGCAGCGTTTCGTTTAGGCGCAGCGGCGCTTGCGCTTTCGGCGGGCGTCTGTCAGCGATTGCGCTGATGGGCGTGGACGCGGACTTCCTTAGCTTCGTGGCGGTGGGCTTTCTGGCCCAACTGGTTGACGGGGCGTTAGGGATGGCCTTTGGCGTAATCTCGACCAGTGCTCTGGTGATGCTGGGTGTGCCGCCCGCAGCGGCGTCGGCCGGGGTGCACACCGTTGAAACGGTGACGACCGCTGTTTCCGGCACCAGCCACGCGATCGCGCGCAACATCGACTGGAAGCTGTTCTTCCGGATTGCGGTGCCCGGCATCGTTGGCGCGATTGCCGGTGCCTATATCCTCACCAACATTCCCGCCGAAAAGGCAAAGCCGGTGATCCAGTTCTACCTGGCGTTGTTGGGGGCGTGGATTTTCTGGCGCGGCTTTCGCCACCAACATGTCGAGCGCGAACCGAAAATCGTCGAGCCGCTGGGTCTTGTCGGCGGGTTTCTGGATGCGGCAGGCGGCGGCGGCTGGGGCGCGATCGTGACATCCAACCTGATCGTGCAGGGAAAATCGCCAAGGCATACCGTCGGCACGGTGAACGCGGCCGAATTCTTCGTGACCGTCAGCGCCGCCACCACGTTCATCTTCAGCCTTGGCTGGCAGATCGTGACGACGGCAACCCTTGGCCTGCTGGCCGGGGGCGTGATCGCAGCGCCCTTCGGCGCGGTGCTGGCCAAGCGATTGAAACCCGACCTGCTGATGGTGCTGGTCGGGGTTGTGCTGATGCTGGCAGGCGCCGTCGGCGTGTGGGGTTATTTCGCCTGAGGGACGCGCCGCAGCGGTGGCAACAGATTGCAGATGTCGGCGCCGCCCGTCGGGCGGATGAAAAACGCGTCGCGGCGGTTGGCGCGGGCATCCACCCATTGCCGAAAGCTTGGGCTGTCGGTCCGCAACACCTGATAGGTGGGCGCTTCGCTGGCGGGAAGGCTGTCGGCCATGCGGGCGCGCAACAGCTTCACGCGCTGTTCCGGCTTTTCATAGACGCCAAGCGCGCCGGTTCCCCGTGGCAGGGACGACAGCCCCTCGATGCCATCGAGCACCCGTCCCACCAGCGCGATGTTGCGATCGAGATGTCGCGGCCCGTGCCCGATCACCACATAAAGTTCGGCGCCAGTGCCAGTGTCGGGCGGCATGTTGCGCCCGACGCCAACCATCGTCGGGCAGTGCGGCAGCCAGTGCGCCTGTGTGTCCATCGCAACCGGCCAGCCACCCGCATGGCCGACCTGCGCGGCATAGGCGTCGCGGAAGGGAAGCGCGGTCAGCCCATCGGGCTTGCCGGGCTGTTCGTAGCCGTCGGCCGGGCGCGCGGTGATCCCGGCGGGCAGGGCGGCTGCCTCGGTTGGATCCCCCCACTGGACGACGTAGTTTTCCTGCACGCGGGTGATCGCTGAATGGCGCTCGAACCAGCCATCCGCGACCAGCTTGCGGATGTTGGCAACGTGGCCGGGCGCAAAATGCGGCGCAAGCTGGATCGCCACCCGTCGGCCACCGGCGAATTCCAGCAGCAAAATGTCGCCGGGAGGGATGGGTTGCCAATCGCTTGCGGGACTGCTGGCGATCACTTCCCCCGGTGAAGGTGGAGCGGCGGCTGCGGCCATGGCAAGGGTGGGGAAGGACAGGGCGGCGGCCAGCAAGGCCCGGTGGAAGCAGCGTTTCATGGCCGTGAGACTGCCACGCCCGCCGCACCTGCACCAGCCCGTTCATGATCGATCGAATGGATCATGCGTCTTGATGTGATCGATGCGGGCGATTACCTGTATCGGCATGATCCACCACCCGACGATCCGGCAGTTGGCCTATCTGTCGGCGCTGCACGGAACAAAGCATTTCGGCAAGGCGGCAGATAGTTGCTTCGTCACCCAGTCGACACTTTCGGCCGGTATCCGCGAACTGGAAACGCTGCTGGGCGCAACGCTGGTCGAGCGGAACCGCCGGGTCGTCCGTTTCACCCCGCTTGGCGAACAGGTGGTGCGCCGGGCGTGGCGTGTGCTTGCCGAAGCGGATGCCATCGCCGAACTGGTTCGGGCAGCCGGCGAACCGCTGTCGGGCGAATTGCGGCTGGGTGTGATCCCGACGGTTGCTCCGTTCCTGCTGCCCGGCCTGTTGCCGCGATTGCGCAGCATGTGGCCGGGCCTGAAACTATATCTGCGCGAGGAACAATCCGGCCCGGCCTGCGATGCGTTGGCGCGCGGGATGCTGGATTGCCTGCTGCTGGCGCTGCCCTACAATTGCGGCGACACCGAATATGAAACCCTGTTCGAGGATCCGATCCGGCTGGCCTTTCATCCGTTGGACCTGCCCAATCCGCCACCCGTCATCGATCCGATCGGGATCGATGAATCACGGCTGCTGCTGCTGGAAGACGGCCATTGCCTGAAGGATCATGGGCTTGCCGCCTGCGGGCGGACATCCTTCCGCACCGATCAGGCGGTGCTTGGCACATCGCTTCATACGCTTGTGCAGATGGTTGAAAACCGGATCGGCATGACACTGCTGCCGCAGATGGCGATCGACGCCGGCATTCTGACTGGCACCTCGGTCGAGACGCGCCCTTTGGGCAGTGGCAATGATCGCCGGACGATCGCATTGGCGTGGCGGCCGGCCAGCCCCAGATCCGACGAATACCGCCTGTTTGCGAACTCGCTGAAGGATGCCCGCGCCGGGGTGTGATCGTCCCAGCGACAAGACCGGATGGGCATCGTTATGATAGGTTGCCCGAACGGTTGGCCCTTGCCTAACAGGGCGAAACGAAACGAAGGGAGTTTTCAATGAAGGCGCTTTTGTGCGTGGAACATGGCCTGCCGGAAAAGCTGGTCGTGCGCGATATTCCGGCACCAGAACCGGGCAGGGGGCAGGTGCGGATCGCCATGAAGGCGGCGGGCGTAAACTTCCCTGACGCGCTCATCATCCAGAACCTCTATCAGTTCAAACCGGCGCTGCCATTTTCCCCCGGCGGGGAAGCGGCGGGCGTGGTCGACGCCGTGGGCGAGGGCGTGACCCGCTTCAAGGTGGGCGACCGGGTGCTGGCGATGATCGGGAACGGCGCCTTCGCCGAACAGTTCCTTGCCGACGAAGTGCGGGTGATCCCGATTTCAGGCGACATGCCGTTCGACGTTGCAGCCGGTTTCACAATGACTTACGGTACATCGCACCATGCGCTGAAGCAGCGCGCCCGGCTGCAACAGGGTGAAACGCTGCTGGTGCTTGGCGCAGCAGGCGGCGTCGGACTGGCGGCGGTCGAACTTGGCAAGCTGATGGGTGCGCGGGTGATCGCAGCGGCCTCGTCCGACGAGAAGCTGGCGCTTTGCCGCGAATATGGCGCCGACGACACCATCAACTACGCCACGCAGGACTTGAAGGACCGGGTGAAGGAACTGACCGGCGGCAAGGGCGCGGATGTGATCTACGATCCAGTCGGCGACCGCTATGCCGAACCCGCCTTCCGCACGATCGCCTGGAACGGCCGCTATCTGGTGATCGGATTTGCCGGCGGCGAAATCCCGAAGCTGCCGTTGAACCTGCCGCTCATCAAGGGCGCTTCGATCGTCGGCGTGTTCTGGGGCGCGTTCACCGCGCATGAGCCCGCCGTCCATCAGGAAAACATGCGCGAGCTGATCGGCTGGTATGCAAAAGGCCAACTGAAGCCGCACATCTGCGCGCATTTTCCTCTTGACCGTGGCGCTGAAGCGATCCGCATGCTGATGGACCGCAAGGCCCAGGGCAAGGTGATCGTGACCGCCTGATCGATGTGCGTGGCGGCCCGCCTGCTACCAGCGGGCGGCCGCCTCGTCGTCCGAGGCTTTGGCCTCTACCCAGCCTGCCGGGTCTTTCTTCCAGAACGGCGCGCTGGTTTTCAGCCAGTCCATCAGGAACGATGCGGCATCGAACGCATCCTGCCGATGGCGGCTTGCTGTCAGCACCAGTACGATCGGCGCGCCAACCGGCAGGTGGCCGAACCTGTGGATCACGGTTGCGCCAAGAAGCGGCCAGCGTTGCCGCGCTTCGCTCAGCAGGTCTTGCAGTTGCCGCTCGGCCATTGCCGGGTAATGTTCAAGCTGAAGTGCGGTGTCGCGCACCTGGCCGGTGAAACTTACAATCGCCCCCACATCCGGCCCAAGCGCCGACAGGTGCGCCTGTTCGATGTTCAAATCGAACGGTGTGGCTTGCACTCTGGCGATGAACATCGCCTAACCGCCGGTAACTGGCGGGAAAATGGCCACTTCGTCGCCATCCTGCACAAGTGCGTCCCAGTTGGCGAACTGCTGGTTGATTGCTGCCCGCAGCCTTGCCCGATCGGCAAAGGCAAGCGCATGTCCAGCCGTGCGCCCGGCAAGCGTGTCCACCAGTTCGCCAAGGTTGAACGGGCCGGCGACATCGACCACTTCTTCGCCCATGCCGATCTTTTCCCGCACCCACGCAAAATAGACGAGGCGGACCTTCACGATGCACTTCCCCCCGTCATGTGCCGAAGGCCGACACGCAGATAATCCCAGCCGGTGACGAGCGTCAGCACACCCGCCAGCCACAGAGTGACGATGCCGACAAGGTGCGCAGGAAGGGCAGGCCACCAGTGGGCGCTTGCGGGCGCCAGAATGAGGGCGCCGAGCGACACCATCTGGAAGGCGGTTTTCCACTTCGCAAGCTGTGAAACCGGCAGCGACACGCGCGCCGTCGCCAGAAATTCGCGCAGGCCCGACACGGTGATTTCGCGCAGGATGATCACAAGGCCCGGAATCACATGCCAGCCAGAGATCTGGCCGTTGTGGATCAGCATCACGATGACGGCCGCTACCATGATCTTGTCGGCGACCGGATCGAGGAACACCCCAAGTCGCGAAACCGTACCCTGCGCCCGCGCCAGATACCCGTCGAGGTAGTCGGTGAGGCCGGCGACGCAATAGAGGACGAAGGCGGCGGTATAGCCGACCCAGCTCGCCTTCCACATCAGCACCACGAACAACGGCACCGCGAGAATCCGGCTCAGCGTCAGCAGATTGGGGAGGCTGGACAGCATCTTCCAACTGTAGGCAATCAACCGCAGTTGAACAACCGGTCAGGAGCATTGCCGCATGAACGTCTCGGAAGCCGTTGCCAGCCGCAGGTCCGTCCGAGGCTTTCTGCCGACACCTGTTGACCCCGCAACCATCCGCCGCGTGGTCGAGGCGGCAGGCCGTGCGCCATCGGGCGGCAATGTGCAGCCGTGGCATATCGACGTCGTCGGCGGGGATAAGCTTGCGGAACTGAAGGCGATCATGGCGCGCCGCGTGATGGATGCGCCCGGCGGCGAGGCACGAGACTATGACATCTACCCGCACGGGCTTCCGTCGCCCTATCGCGATTACCGCTTCGAGGTGGGCGAGGATCTTTACCGCAGCCTCGGCATCCCGCGTGAGGACAAGGCCGCGCGGCTGATGTGGTTCAGCCACAATTTTCAGTTTTTCGGCGCGCCCCTGGCGCTGTTCTGCACGGTGTCGCGCGTGATGGGCCCGCCGCAATGGTCGGATCTGGGGATGTATCTGCAGACACTGATGCTGCTGCTGCGCGAAGAAGGACTGGACAGTTGCCCGCAGGAGTGCTGGTCGGTCTATCCGCAGACGATCACCGGCTTTCTGGGCACGCCGGACGAGCGGATGCTGTTTTGCGGCATGGCCATCGGTTTCGCCGATGAAGCCGA
>NZ_DBNHFX010000108.1:0-20687 GCF_057137845.1 Sandaracinobacteroides sp.
TTACGCCCTGATTGGCCAGATGCAGGGCCTGATTGTTCATGTTGGCATAAAGGTCACGCTGCGAACGCAGCACCTCCATCACCCGCGCATTGCCCCAGCGCGGCCAACTGTGCGAGGCGAACAGCACTTCGGCTTCGGGGAACAGGTGGATGGCGTTGTTGATTTCCTTCGACCAGTTCAGCGAATCCCGTACCTGCGCACCGCGCAGCGTGTAGATATTGTGAATGGTGGCCGTCACCATCTCGGCCGTCCAGAGGGCCTTCATGTCGGGGAAATAGGTGTTCATCGCCACCGGCGCCTCGGTGTCCGGGGTGTTCTGGAACTGCATCCTTACGCCATCGATGGTCAGTTCCTCGATCGCCTTCGAAATGCTGACGGTGGGGGCGATCAGGCCCGGCGCCCCGGCCGAGACATTCTTGCCGATCGACTGATCGACATGGCCGAACGGGCTGCGCCGCAGGATCGTCGCATACTGGATACGGCTGCGCCTCGTCATGGCGTTGCCGGCAAAGATGTTTTCGGAAACCGCCTCGTGCAGAAAGCCTTCCGGCGCGATCACCGGCACCTTGCCGGACCGCACGTCTGCCTCATCGACCACACCGCGAACGCCACCGAAATGGTCGATGTGCGAATGCGAATAGACCACGCCCGTGACCGGCCGCGCCCCCAGCGTGTCGTTGATGAATTTCAGCGCCGCGCGCGCCGGTTCGGCGGTGGTCGCCGGATCGAAGATGATCCAGCCCTTGTCGCCCTTGACGAAGGTGACGTTCGCCATATCAAAGCCGCGCACCTGATAGATTTTGCCCGGCAGCACCTCGTACAGGCCATAGCCCATGTTCAGGACCGCCTGCCGTTGCAGCGAGGGGTGGATGCTGGGGAAATCCTTGCCCTGCAACAGCCACTGGTAGCTTTCCATGTCCCAGGCGATGTGGCCGGCGTCTGCCATGATCTTGGTGTAGGGCGGCGCCTTCAGGAAGCCGCGCTTGCTCTCGGCGAAGTCTCGCTCGTCCTCGAAGGGAAGCTGTTTCAGCAGTTTTTCGCGCGCTGCGATCGTCGCCGCCGAGGCCTGCTGGCCCTGCGGATGGAAATGCACCCCCTTCGCGGCATTCGGGTCGAGCAGCGGGTTGGTGCCGGACTGTGCGACAACCGCCCCGGATGCCAGCAGCAGTGCGGTGAAAACCAGCGGATGCCGGGCGTTGCGCCCGGTCTTGCTGTTGCTGTGGTCGTTGCTGCTGCTCATCTTCGTTCCCCGGCAAGTTGTTTGTCGGGGCAGCTTTTTATGCGGGCGCCAGCCGGGGAATAGGCGGGTCGCTGTTCAGGGGGCGTCAACCTGAGGTTGACGCCTCGGATTGCGGCAGCAGTTCGCGGATCAGCGCGATGACGGCGTCGGACGCCGGGGAATGCGCACGCGCGGGCGTGAGGCAGTGGACATGATGGCTGAACCCCTCCCACGCGACGGGCAGCGCCACAAGGCCGTATCGGCTGATGATGCCAGTGGCGACGAAGCGCGAACAGAACAGCAGCAGATCGGAATCGGCAACCGTTTCAGCCAGACTGTCGAAATCCGGGCCGACGAACGCGATGTCGGCATCGCGCCCCGTCTGTTCGCGATACCATTGCAGGAAGCGCGCAGAATATGTGAAGCCCGCCAGCCCATAGCCGCCGATGGCCGTCGGCGAAACCGGCCCGCCTCCCAGCAGTGGATGGCCGGCGCGCACCAGCACAACCGAGTGCAGGGTCTGGATATGCTGGCAGACGAGACCCGGCGGCAGGGCGACATCCTCGATATGGCAGAGCGCCACATCGATCCGGCCCTGCGTGATTGCCCGTATCAGTTCCGCCGGATAGCCAAGCTCGATCGTCAGGCGCAGCGCCGGCCATCGACGCCGCGCCTCGGGCACGACGATCCGGGCTACGGCGGGCGCCGGAATCGGGCCGCAGCCGATCCGCACAAGGCCCGAAAGTGTGAGGCTGCCCGCGCGAAACGCCTGTTCGGCTGCCCCCAGCGCAAGCAGCGCTTCGCGCCCGGCAACCAGAAGTGCCTGCCCCGGCCCGGTAAGGCGGGCGCCGCCGGAACTGCGTTCGAATACGGGGGCGCCCAGCCGCGCCTCGGCCTGGCGAACGGTCTTGCTGACGGCGGTTGCCGAAATGCCAAGGGCAAGCGCCGCGCGGCGCAGGCTGCCTTCATCCGCCACGCACAAAAGGGTGGCCATCTCGCGCGAGCCAAGCGCATGGCCGCTGCTGTAGCTGCGGAAACTCATCGTGCGGAAATGGGCCGTCGGTGCACGGGCGCCTTCCTAGCACGCCCGTTTGCCGCAGGATACCGTTGTGCAGCCGGCCGCTACTCCCTAATCTGCGTCAAAATCGGGGGATGTGGCAATGGCGGCAAAGCGATCACTGGCAGGGCGCGCGCTGCGCATGCTTTTGTGGCTGGTGGCAATCCTGTTGCTGGTCGCGCTGCTGGCTGCGGGCTGGTTCTGGTGGCGGATGGAAGGTTCGGTGCCAAAGCTCGAGGGGGAAGTCGCGCTCGCCGGGCTTTCGGCCCCGGTAACTGTCGAGCGCGACGCGCTTGGAACCCCCACCATCACCGGCCAAACACGGGCCGATGTCGCGCATGCGCTTGGGTATCTGCACGCGCAGGACCGCTATTTCCGGATGGACATGCAGCGGCGCTTTGCCGCCGGTGAACTGTCGGCGCTGGCCGGTGGCGCGATGGCCGAAGTCGACCGGCGCGTCCGCCCGCACCGGTTCCGGGCGCGGGCGAAAGCGGCGCTGGCCGCCATCAGCGCTGCCGACCGCGCGCTGCTCGACGCCTATGTCGCGGGCGTCAATCAGGGGCTGGGTGGCCTGCGCACCCAGCCGTTCGAATATCTGCTGCTGCGCGGCGAAGCCGAACCGTGGCGGCCCGAGGACAGTTACCTCGCCGTCATCGCCATGTATCTGAACCTGCAACCGGCCACGCCGATCGGCGAGCTGGATCGTGCGCGTGCGGCAAGGCTGCTGGGTGCCGAAATGTCGGCGTTCCTGTATCCCAACACCACCGAACTCGATGCGCCGATCGACGACAGCCGCCTGCCTGAACCGCCGATGCCATCACGGGTGCGGGCGCTGGCCGCGCCGCCCGCCGTTGCGGGGGCCGGGCCGGCAACATCTGCCGACGTGCGGATCGGCGAAGCGGTCGGTTCGAACAACTGGGCCGTCACGGGCGCGCATACACGCAACGGTGCGGCGCTTGTCGCGAACGACATGCATCTGGGGCTGGACGTGCCGTCGATCTGGTATCGGGCGCGCCTTCGGGTGCAGCCGCGCGCGGGAAGCGCGGAACCTGCACTCGATGCAACCGGCGTGACGCTGCCGGGCGTTCCGTTCATGGTTGCGGGATCGAACGGCAGGATCGCCTGGGGCTACACCAACAGCTACATCGATACGGCGGACGCCGTCATCGTCGACTGGATCGACCGCAGCGCCGGAACCTACCGCACGCCCGACGGCCCCCGCCAGATCAAGCGGATCGATGAACGGCTCTGCATCCGCACAACCTGCGAAACCCTGCCGGTGCGCGAAACCATCTGGGGGCCGATCGTCGCAACCGACGCCTTCGGCCGCGAAATCGCCATGCGCTGGACTGCGCACGAAGTCGACGCGATCCGCCTTGGACCGGCCGTCGAACTGGAACATGCCGCAAGCGTGCCCGAGGCCATCGCCATCGCGCAGCGGGCAGGAATTCCGCAGCAGAACTTCACCGTAGGAGACAGCGCCGGCAGCATCGCCTGGACGATCATCGGCCGGGTGCCCAGGCGCATCGGCTTCGACGGGCAGGAAGCCGTAAGCTTTGCCGACGGCACCCGCCGCTGGGACGGTTATCTTGCGCCAGCCGATACGCCGGTCGTGGTGAACCCGCCATCCGGCCGCATCTGGACGGCGAACGCACGGGTCGTCGGCGGTGACGGCTTCGCAAAGCTTGGCGACGGCGGCTATGATGTAGCTGCGCGCGCCGGGCGCATCCGCGATCTGCTGCTGCAAAAGGACCGGTTCGCGCCAGCGGATTTTCTGGCGATCCAACTGGACGACCGGGGAACCCGCAACGAATTCTGGCAGCAGTTGATGCTGGCGGAACTGGAACGCCACCCCGATTCGCGCATGAAGGCGATGATCCCGCACGTCGCCAACTGGGGTGGCCGGGCAGTCCCCTCGTCTGTCGGCTATCGCCTGGTCGACCGGTTCCGCACCGAACTGGTGGAGGGGATCTACGAGGCCTGGCTACAGACGCCGCCAAAATCGTCGGGCCGCCGCACCTATCTTGCATCGCAGGCGGAAGGCCCCGCTCGCCGCCTGCTGCGCGAACGCCCGGCGGCGCTGGTGCCAACCGGCTATCGCGACTGGCGGGCGTTCATCGATCATGCGCTGGACGAGGTTGCCGACGACATCGAGGAAAAAGCCGGCGGCCGTCTGGATGCCTATGTCTGGGGCGATGTAGGCCGCGCCGGGATCTCGCACCCGCTTGCCCGCGCGTTGCCGCCGCTGGGCTGGGTGACCAACCCCAAAGACACCGCCATACCCGGAGACCGGCCAACCGTCAGGGCGGCCGCGCCGGGGTTCGGCGCTTCGGAACGCTTCGCCGTATCGCCGGGGCACGAAGCCGAAGGCATATTCCACATGCCGGGCGGGCAGGCCGGAAGCCCGCGCACGCCCTATTATCTGGCCGGCCACGAGGACTGGATCGAAGGCCGGGCAACGCCATTCCTGCCCGGCAAGGCGAAATGGACGCTGCAACTGAAGCCCGAATAGCGGCCCTTCAGGGCGCCGATGCGTGGATCACCAGCGCATGCACGCGCTCGGCCAGCAGGTCGGCCAGCGCGCGATTGACTGCCCGCTGGCATTCTACCCGCCCGAGGCCGGCGAATCGCGCCGACACGATCTCGACGATGAAGTGGCTTTCGCCGCGCGGGTCGTGGCCGGCATGCCCGAGGTGGCGGCCGCTGTCGTCGGTGACGACGAGCCGGACCGGCTGAAAATTCTGCCGCAGCCGTCGTTCGATCTCGTCTTTTACTTCGCCCATGGTCGGCCTCTGTCGTTGCTTGCGGTATGCCCTATTATATGACCGGGCCTGACGGCAAGGAACGGGCAGAATGGCGGTTGGAGCATGAAACTGGCGGGCGGCGCATTTCCGGGGGAACGGCCCTGCGCCCATCCCGGCTGCCCGGAAGCCGGACAGTATCGCGCGCCACTGCACCGGCCGGGCAGTTCGTTCGCTCCACCATCGGGACCGGGCGAATGGCAGTATTTCTGCCTGCCGCATGTGCGCGCCTTCAACGCCGGATGGGACTATTTCGACGGCATGGACGAAGACGCCATCTGGCAGGCGCAAACCCCCTACCCCACCTGGGACCGCGAAACCCGCGCATTCGCCCACAACGCGATGGCCAGCGAAGAACGCGTGAACGACACGCTGGGGGTGCTGCGATGGAAGGCGGCATCCGCCGCGCACCCGGCGAAAGCGCTTTGCCGCGAAGACCGGCAGGCGCTGGCGCGGCTTGGCCTGCCCGAAAGCGCGAGCCTTGCCGAAGTGAAGGCGAAATATCGTCAGCTTGCCCGCCGCACCCATCCCGACGCCAACGAAGGCCGCCGGACGCACGAGGACCACTTCCGCGCCCTGACCGAGGCCTATTCCCACCTTCGGCAGAGCAAGACCTTCAACCAGCGCTGACTTCAGCCTGCACCGGCTGCGGCATCGGCGCGATGCCAGCGCGGATCACCCGCAGCGCGTTTTCCCCCATCACGGCAGCGATCTCGTCAGGGGTGAACCCCTCGTCCAGCAGGGCCTGCGTCACCTGCACCAACTGCCCGGTATCGAACCGCACGGTGGTTGCGCCGTCATAGTCGCTGCCAAGCGCCACATGGCCGATGCCCACCAGATCACGCACATGCCGGATGGCCCTGGCGGCAGCGCGCGGAGAAGTATCGCAGACCGCGCCATCCCAGTAGCCGATCGCCACCAGCCCGCCGGTTGCGGCAACGCCACGGATTTCGGCATCGGTCAGGTTGCGGTTTACCTTGCAGGTGGCCTGCACGCCGCCATGACTGGAGACGACGGGCCTGCGCGCCGACGACAGGATTTCCGCCAGCGCCGCATGGCTGACATGCGCCACATCGACGATCATGCCGCGTTCCTCCATCCGGCGGATGATGCCGCGCCCGAACGGGGTCAGCCCGCCCTTGGCGACGCCGTGCATCGACCCGGCCAGTTCATTGTCGAAGAAGTGCGTCAGGCTGGCCATGCGGAACCCGGCAGCATACAGCCTGTCAAGATTTTCCGCTTTTCCTTCAAGGTTCTGCAATCCCTCGATAGTCAGCATCGCGCCGACCGGGGCTGTCGCCTGCTGGCGCGCCTGCATCAGGCTGTCGAACGACGAAGGATCGACCACCTTTTGCAGTGCACCATCCGAAGCGGCCACCGCGCGATCGAGCTTCTGCGCGTGGAACAGCGATCGCTCGACAAGGGAAAACCATGTTCGAAACGGCTGCAACTGGAGAATCGTCAGCATGGTGATGCTGTCGGTGTCGCCGCTGTTGCCGTCATAGTTCATGCCGCGCGGCGTCTTGCTGACCGACGAGAACAGTTGCAGCGCCACATGCCCCTGTTGCAGGCGCGGCAGGTCTTCGTGGCCATGCTCCGCCTGGCGCAACAGATCACGCTTCCACATCAAGGTGTCGGAATGCAGATCGACGATACGAAGTCGCGCATGCAACGCGCGCGCTTCGGCGGAGACGGGGATCAGCGGCTTGCCGTCGATCCGGTTCATCCTCCGGTCGATGGCTTCCGGCCCGAACCAGAACGCCCCGCCGGCAAGTAACGCCAGAACCGCTGGAATCCAGATCCTCTTGCGCATATGTCCCCTCCCGTTAACTGCCCTCAGCGGCGGCGCAGCTTGTCGCGATCCAGTTCGCCGACGCTTCGCACCCCCATCAGCTTCATGTCGCGTTCGATCTCGGCGCGAAAATTGCCAAGGCTCGCGCGGACGCCTGCCTCTCCTGCGGCGGCAAGCGCATAGAGATAAAGGCGACCGCCCGAACAGGCGCGGGCACCGGCCGCCAATGCCTTCAGAACATGCGTACCGCGGCGAATGCCGCCATCGCAGATGATTTCGATCCTGTCGCCCACGGCATCTGCCAGTTCGGCGATCTGGTCGAACGGCGAGCGGCTGCCATCCAGTTGCCTGCCGCCGTGGTTCGAAACCATGATCGCGGTTGCACCGATGTCGATCGCGCGTCTGGCATCGGCTACGCTCATGATGCCCTTCAGGCAGAAGGGTTTGTCGCCCCAGCTCTTGCGGATGTCCTCGGCCTGCCGCCAGTCGAGCGATTGATCCAGCATCTGCGTGAAATAGTCGGCAACCGACATCGCCCGCGACGAACCTTCGGCAAGGTGCGTCTCGAGATTGGGCAGGCTGAAACGTTCGCGGAACAGGAAGTTCAGCGCCCAGGCTGGTTTGGTCGCATATTCGAACATGGTCGATGGCGTAAGCCGGGGCGGGCTGGTGAACCCCGTCCGCAGACAGCGTTCCCGGTTGCCGCCCACGATCGTGTCCACGGTCAGCGTCAGACAATCGAAACCCGAGTCCCGCGCGCGCTGCACCAGGCTTTCGTTCAGCCCCTTGTCCTTGTGCACGTAAAGCTGAAGCATCTTCGGGCCATCGACGGCCCGGCCGATTTCTTCAAGGCTGACGGTCGACAGCGACGAAACCCCGAAATAGGTGCCGAACGCCGAGGCCGCCCGCCCGACCGCGCGCTCTCCCTGCCAGTGGAACAGCCGTTGCAACGCCGTGGGGCTGAGGAACAATGGCATCGCCAGCCTGCGGCCCAATACCTCGACCGACATGTCGATTTCGGCAACACCGGCCAGCACATCCGGAACCAGATCCACCTCGTCGAAGGCGCGGGTATTGCGCTCTTTCGTCACCTCGTCGTCGGCGGCGCCGTCGATATAGTGGAACACCGGTCCCGGCAACCGGCGGCGAGCGAGGTCGCGAAAGTCGCTGACATTGTGGCAATCGGCAAGGCGCATGCCCGTTCATTATCGCGGGCCGGCGGCACGCGAAAGGCGCGATCGTCACCCTCGCGCATTCGGCAGGAGCAGATGCCGCAGGGCGGTTCACCCCTTGCGGTTTCGCGCCGTGGGGGGCAACGGGAAGGGATGACCAGCCTCAACCTTGCCGCCGATACCGAGCGTCACGCGCCAACCGTGATGGACGCGCCCGACACCGAGGTCGACGCCCGCACAGTCTTCGGAGTGGACATCGACCTGAAAGTCCCCGCCTTCTCGAAGGCCGACGAACGGGTGCCCGATCTCGATCCCACCTACGTCTTCGACCCGGACACCACGCTGGCGATCCTTGCCGGCTTTGCCTTCAACCGGCGGGTGATGATCCAGGGCTATCACGGCACCGGCAAGTCGACGCACATCGAACAGGTGGCGGCGCGCCTCAACTGGCCGTGCATCCGCATCAACCTCGACAGCCACATCAGCCGCATCGACCTCGTCGGCAAGGATGCGATCGTCCTGCGCGACGGCAAGCAGGTGACGGAATTCCGCGAAGGCATCCTGCCCTGGGCCTTGCAAACGCCGACCGCGCTGGTGTTCGACGAGTATGACGCAGGCCGCCCGGATGTGATGTTCGTGATCCAGCGCATCCTCGAAGTCGAGGGCAAGCTGACCCTGCTGGACCAGAACCGGGTGATCCGCCCGAACCGCTGGTTCCGCCTGTTCGCAACGGCGAATACGGTCGGCCTCGGCGACACGTCGGGCCTGTATCACGGCACCCAGCAGATCAACCAGGGCCAGATGGATCGCTGGTCGATCGTGACGACGCTGAACTACCTCCCGGCCGAGACCGAGACCAGCATCGTCGCCGCCAAATGCCCGAACACCGACGTGAAGACGGTCGCCAACATGGTGAAGGTGGCCGACATGACGCGGCAGGGCTTCATCGCCGGCGATATTTCCACGGTCATGAGCCCGCGCACCGTGATCACATGGGCGCAGAACGCCGATATTTTCCGCAATGTCGGCTTTGCCTTCCGCGTCAGCTTCCTGAACCGCTGCGACGAAGCGGAACGCAGCATCGTCGCCGAATATTACCAGCGCGTCTTCGCCGAGGAACTCCCCGAGTCCGTCGTCGGGCGCGTGCGGAACTGACCTTGCGCCCAAGGGCATGGCGCCCATAGTGGCGCCATGGACCTTTTTGCGGATCAGTCGGCGGATGATGCAACCGCAGCGCGCGCGCCGCTTGCCGAACGGCTGCGCCCGGCATCGCTCGATGATGTCGTCGGCCAGCAGCACCTGCTTGGCGCTGCCGGTTCGCTCAGGCGGATGCTCGAAGCCGGCAGGCTTGCCAATCTGATCTTCTGGGGACCGCCCGGCACAGGCAAAACCACGATTGCCCGGCTGCTGGCCGAACGCGCCGGATACCGCTTCGTCGGCGTATCGGCGGTGATGACATCGACTGCCGACCTGAAAGCGATCTTTGCTGCAGCCCGCCTTGCGCCGCAGCGGACGCTGTTGTTCGTGGACGAAATCCATCGTTTCAACCGCAGCCAGCAGGACGGGTTTCTGGCGCCGATGGAGGACGGCACCATCACGCTGGTCGGCGCCACCACCGAAAACCCAAGTTTCGAACTGAATGCGGCCATCCTGTCGCGCGCGCAGGTGCTGGTGCTAGAACGGCTGGACGACGAGGCCCTGGGGCAGTTGCTGGCCCGTGCCGAGGCAGCCCAGGGCAGCCCCCTGCCGATCGACGCCGACGCCCGCGCCGCACTGATTGCCGGCGCCGACGGCGATGGCCGCTTCCTGCTGGGGCAGGCCGAAACGCTGTTTGCACTGCCGCCGTCGGCGCTCGGAAGCGGCCCACTCGATCGGGGTGCGATGGCGCAGGTTCTGCAACGACGCGTGCCCATCTACGACAAGGACCGCGACGGCCATTATGATCTGATATCGGCGCTGCACAAATCGCTGCGCGGCTCAGACCCCGACGCTGCGCTTTACTGGCTCGCCCGGATGCTGACCGCCGGCGAGGAACCGCTGTATCTGTTGCGCCGGATGGTGCGCTTCGCCAGCGAGGATATCGGCCTTGCCGACCCGCAGGCGCTCGTCGTCTCGCTGGCCGCAAAAGACGCCTATGATTTCCTCGGGTCGCCGGAAGGCGAACTGGCGATCGTCGAGGCCTGCCTCTATCTGGCGACGGCGCCCAAATCGAATGCCGCCTATGCCGCGCAGAAGGCCGCGTTCAAGGCAGCGCGGGAAAGCGGCAGCCTGCCGCCACCGAAAACCATCGTCAACGCGCCGACGAACCTGATGAAGGAACTGGGCCACGGCGCCGGCTATGCCTATGACCACGATGCCCCTGACGGTTTTTCCGGGCAGGATTACTGGCCCGAAAAACTGGGCCGCCAGCACTTCTACCGACCAACCGACCGGGGCCGCGAAAAGGCGATCGCCGAACGCATGGCCTGGTGGGAGGAACTACGTGAGCAACGCACGAAGCAACGGCGATAGCCTGCCCCGGTTCGAGGAATATATCGCGATCGACTGGTCGGGCGCGAAGGGCGTTCACCACCGGGGCATCGCGGTTGCGGTTGCGATCGCGGGCAATGCTGCGCCGCAAATCATTCCCGCGCCCCGCAAGGCAGGCTGGGCACGCGGCGAACTGGTCGAGTGGCTGGAAGCGCGGCCCCGGCCGGCGCTGGCCGGTTTCGATTTCTCGTTCGCGCCGCCGTTCGTCGATCGCGGGGCGTTCCTGCCCGGCCTGGCGACGGCCACCGACGGGCCGGGCTTCTGGGCGCACGTCGACTGCTGCTCGGACGACCCGGACTATGGCGCCCAGAGCTTCATGCTTGGGGAAGCGCGGCCGCATTTCTGGATGGGTGCCGCTGACGGCGCAAAAACGGATTTCCTGCGTTCGCGTGCCTGCGAACGGCAGTTCAATCAGGCAGGCGGCGGCAAGGCCTCGACCGTGTTCGACTGTGTTGGCGCGGCACAGGTTGCCAAGGCCAGCTTTTCCGGCATGCGGCTGCTGCACCGGCTGCGGGAAAGCTTCGCCGTCTGGCCGTTCGACCAGCCAGCCGGGCGCACCGTCGTCGAAATCTATACGCGCGCGATGCTGCGTCATGCCGGCGGCCGTGGCACCAAGCTGCGCGATACCGGCAGCCTGAACCGGGCATTGGCGACCCTTGGCAGCGATGCGGCGCTGGAGGATCGTCTGACCGATCACGAAACCGACTCGCTTGTGGCGGCGGCTGCCTTGCGCCAGCTTGCAGCCGATCCACGATGGTGGCGCCCCGCCGGGATGACGGCGGAAATCGCCCGCACCGAAGGATGGACGTTTGGCATCGGCTGAAGGGCGGGCTAAGGCAGGCGGAATGTTGAACTACCTCCTCGTCGGGCTTGGGGGCGCCGTTGGCGCCATGGCGCGCTATGGCGTCGGCCGCGCGATCGGCCCATCGCCCTCGGGCTGGCCGATGGCCACCTTTGCCGTGAACATCGCGGGCGGGCTGCTGATGGGCCTTCTGGGCGCCGTTCTGCTGCGTGTCGGCGGCGAACCGGTCCGGCTGTTGCTGGGCGTCGGCGTGCTTGGCGGCTTCACGACTTTTTCCGCCTTCTCGCTGGAACTGGTGCTGCTGATCGATAACGGCCACCCGCTGATGGCGGGCGCCTATGCGGCTGCGTCGGTGCTGGCTGCCATAACGGCGGTTCTTGCCGGCATGTGGATCGGCAGGCTCTGGGCATGAGCCAGGATTTCATCATCGCGGCCGACGACGACGGCATCCGCCTCGACCGCTGGTTCAAGCGCCACATGGCCGAAGTCAGCTTCAATCAGGTGAGCCGCTGGGCGCGGACCGGGCAGATCCGCCTGGATGGCGCCCGCGTCGGCCCCGGAGACCGGGTGACGCAGGGGCAGACCCTGCGCGTTCCCCCTGTCGAGCCGGTGGCGGCGCTGGCGGCAAGGCCCGCACGGCAACGGCGCGAACTGTCCGCCGAAGAAATCGAATTTGCGCAAAGCCTTGTCATCCATCGGTCGGAACATGCGCTGGTTCTGAACAAGCCGCCTGGCCTTGCGACGCAGGGCGGCACCCGCACGTTCGACCACGTCGATGGCCTTCTCGATGCGCTGATGTTCGACGCCCCTGCCCGCCCCAAGCTGGTGCACCGGCTGGACAAGGATACGTCGGGCGTGCTGCTGCTGGCGCGCACTTCGCGCGCGGCGGCATTCTTCGGCAAGTGCTTTGCCACGCGCGACACGCGCAAGATCTATTGGGCGATCACCGCCGGGGTGCCGCGCCTCGATGATGCGCTGATCGATCTGCCGCTGGCCAAGCAGCCAGGTACCGGCGGCGAAAAAATGCACGTCGACGAAGGCGCCGGACAGGCGGCAAAATCGCGCTTCCGCGTGATCGACCGCGCCGGAGACCGCGCCGCATTCGTGGAGATGCAACCGATGACGGGGCGCACCCACCAGTTGCGCGTGCACGCTGCTGCAACCGGCACGCCGATCGTCGGCGACGGCAAATATGGCGGCAAGGAATGTTTCCTGACGGGCGGCATCTCGCGCAAGATGCACCTGCATGCCCGCCGGCTGGTGATCGCGTTGCCGGATGGCGGCAAGCTCGATGTGAAGTCTGAACTGCCGCACCATTTTGCCGAAACGCTGGCAAGCCTCGGCTTCGAGGCAGCCGACGCCGACCTGCAACCGCCAGAACCGCCAAAGCCCGGGCAACGCAAATCGCGGCGGCTGTCGTCGGCCACCAGCGGAAACCGGCGCGGGGAGCGCCGCCAGAGAACGAAAACGAGAGGGAGTTGAACCATGGAACTCGATCGTCGTGAATGGATGCTGGGTGCAGCCGCAGCTGCAATGATCCCCGGTGCCGCGATGGCGGCAACCGGCGCAGACGGCGTGAAGGCCGCAGTCGATGCCGATCGTGAAGCCGGGCTGAAGCGGCTCGTCGACTGGATCGCCCACCCCGGCATTGCCGCCGAAAACTGGAAGATGGAGGACGCCGTCGACCACACGATGGCGCTGATGAAGGATGCCGGTTTCCAGACAGTCAAGAAAATCCCGACCAGCGGCCAGCCGGGCATCTTCGCCACGCTCGATTCAGGCGCCAAGCGCACGCTCGGCGTCTATTTCATGTATGATGTAAAACAGGTGAACCCTGCCGAATGGGCATCGCCGCCGTTCGAGGCGACGTTGGCCGACAAGCCCGGCAAGGGGAAGGTGCTGGTTGGGCGGGGCGCGGTAAACCAGAAAGGCCCGGAAATGGCCTTTCTGAACGCGCTGCACGCCTTCCGGAAGGCAGGCGTCAAACTGCCCGTCAACCTCGTGCTGGTGGCCGAGGGAGAAGAGGAAATCGCCTCGCCGCACTTCCACGAAATCGTGCAGAACCCGGAGGTGTTAAAGGCCCTGAAGAAGGCGGACGGCATCTTCATCCCTTCGGCCGGGCAGGCAGCGAACGGCAATGCGACGATCAACCTCGGCGCCAAGGGGCCACTGGAATTCCAGCTCATCTCCAGCGGCGAACGCTGGGGCCGCGGGCCTGCGGGCGACATCCACTCATCGAACCACGCCATGGTCGACTCGCCGGTCTGGCATCTGGTGCAGGCGCTGAATACGCTGGTCGAGGCCGACGGCCACACCCCCGCCATCGAAGGATGGTTCGACAATGTCCGACCGCTGACCGCACGCGAGCGGCAACTGATCGCGCAGAACGCCGCCGCCATGAGCGAGGCCGATGTAAAGGCCGCCTATGGCGTGAAGATGTGGATCAACGACGAACCCTGGGAAAAGGCGCTCGAACGGCTGGCCTCGCAGCCGACGGTGAACATCCAGGGGCTGGTTGCGGGCTATACCGGGCCGGGCGGCAAAACCGTATTGCCGGGCCGCGCCGAGGCCAAGCTGGAGGCGCGCCTCGTCCCGAACCAGACCAGAAAGGAAGCCGAAGAAAAGCTGCGCGCGCACCTGAAAAAGCGCGGCTTCGGCGACATCGAGGTAGTGGTGTCGGGCGGCTACGACCCGACGGAAACCGCCGAAGATTCCCGCCTCATCCGTGCCCAGCAGGCCGTCTATGCCAAATATGGCGCCAAGGCGACGCTCAACCCCCGGTCGGCCGGCTCGTGGCCGGGATCGGTGTTCACGCAGCCACCGCTGTCGCTGCCGGCCGGCCAGTTCGGTCTTGGCCATGGCGGCGGCGCGCATGCGCCCAACGAATTCCTGCTGATCGAAAGCAGCAATCCCAAGGTGCAGGGCTATGCTGGCGCCAGCAAGGCGTTCGTCGATTTCCTGTATGAAATGGCGAAGGTGAACTGACCGGTGCGGCCAAGGCTTGCGGTGTTCGATTGCGACGGCACACTCGTCGACAGTCAGGCCAACATCGTGCGCGCGATGCAGGAAAGCTTTGCCCGGCTGGACCTGGCGCCGCCGCCACCGCACGCCGTCCGCCGGGTGGTGGGGCTTAGCCTGCTGGAAGCGATGCAGGCGCTGCTGCCCGACGCCGACCATCGGCAGCACGCAGCGCTGGCCGAAGACTATAAGTCGGCCTTTCAGCGGCTTCGCGCCGACCGCCGCCTCGACCCCGAGCCGCTGTTCGAGGGCATCAGGCCGTTGCTGGACGGCTTGCTGGCCGATGGCTGGCAACTGGCCGTCGCCACCGGCAAAAGCGATCGAGGCCTGAGCATCTGCCTCGAACATCACGGGCTGGAACGGCATTTCACCAGTCTGCAAACCGCCGACCGCCACCCGTCGAAGCCGCACCCTTCGATGCTGCTGCAATGCCTTGCGGATTCCGGCGCGGATGCAGCCGATGCCTGCATCATCGGCGACACGGTATTCGACGTCGGCATGGGCGTGGCGTCGGGCGTGCGGGCAATCGGCGTCGAATGGGGCTATCACGAAACCAGCGAACTGCTGGACGCAGGCGCGGTGGGCGTCGCCGTCAACGCCGCCGAACTGAAGGCGCTCGTTTATGGCTGAGCGCGATCCGGCAATTGCGCGCCTCTGGCTGCTGACGGCCGTGCGGCTGGCCGGTGTCGGGCTGGCCGTTTCCGGGGTGGTGGTTGCCGGGCGCGCGGCAGGCGCCACGGCCACGATCGCGATCGGCGCGGGCCTGATGCTGGCGGGTGCCGCGATAACGCTGTTTGGCCCGCGCATGCTGGTGCGCCGGTGGCGGCGATGAAGCGATTCTGGAAGTCTGCTGAAGCCAGCACCACCGGGACAGGCCATGAAATCCTGCTGGATGGCAAGCCCCTGCGCACACCGGCCCGCCTGCCGCTGGTGCTGCCGGCGGCGGTGCTTGCACAGGCGATTGCGGCGGAATGGCAGGCGGTCGAGGGCGAAGTGGCCGCAGGCGCGCTGCCGCTGACCGGCCTTGCAAACGCCGCGATCGACATCGTCCAGCCTGATCCTCCTGCCTTTGCCGAGAGTCTGGCGCGCTATGCCGCAACCGACCTCACCTGCTATCGCGCCGACATGCCGGCGGCCCTTGCGGCGCGGCAGGCGCTGATCTGGGAACCGGCGCTGAAAGCAGTCGAAGAACGGCTGGGCGCATCGTTTCAGCGCACATCGGGCGTCATGCACATCGAACAATCGCCGGAAACGCTGGATGCGGTTCGTGGCCGCCTTGTCGCCCTGCCCTGCTTCGAACTTGCCGCGTTGCAGCCGATCGTCACCATCGCCGGATCGGTCGTGCTGGCGCTTGCACATCTCGATGGCGTACTGGACGCCCGGTCGGCGTTTGCCGCCGCCATGCTGGACGAGGACTGGCAGACCGAAAGCTGGGGCGCCGACGCCGAGACAGATGCTGTGCGCGCGCGGCGCGAAAGCGAATTCCTGTCGGCCGCGCGCTTCCTTGCGCTCTCACGGGGGTTGGTTGCAGGTGCGTGACACGCGCGCAAACCGCCGCTAGGCGCAACGCTGACAATTTGTGCAACAGGGAGCGATCCGATGGTGAAGGTGCTTGAAGGGCTTGAGATGCGGCGGGCAGCCGCGCGCCTTGGCGGCGGACAGGCCCGGATCGATGCTCAGCACAAGAAGGGCCGGCTGACCGCGCGCGAACGTCTCGAGATCCTGCTCGATGAAGGTTCGTTCGAAGAACTCGACATGTTCGTCGAGCATAACTGCATCGACTTCGGCATGGCGGAAACGCGCATTCCAGGCGACGGCGTGGTTACCGGATCGGGCACCATCAACGGCCGGCTGGTGTTCGTTTTCTCGCAGGATTTCACGGTGTTCGGCGGTTCGCTTTCCGAACGCCACGCACAGAAGATCTGCAAGGTGATGGACATGGCGATGAAGGTGGGAGCCCCCGTCATCGGCCTGAACGATTCGGGCGGGGCGCGCATCCAGGAAGGCGTCGCCAGCCTTGCGGGCTATGCCGAAGTGTTCCAGCGCAACGTGCTGGCGTCGGGCGTGGTGCCGCAGCTCTCGCTGATCATGGGTCCATGCGCGGGCGGGGCAGTCTATTCACCTGCCATGACCGACTTCATCTTCATGGTGAAGGATTCAAGCTACATGTTCGTGACCGGCCCGGACGTGGTGAAGACAGTCACCAACGAAGTCGTCACGCAGGAAGAACTGGGCGGCGCCATCACCCACACCACGAAATCGGGCGTCGCCGATCTGGCCATGGAAGACGATGTCGACGCACTGCTTCGGGCGCGCGACTTCTTCGACTTCCTGCCTCTGAACAACCGCACCGGCGCGCCGCACCGCGAAAGCACCGACCCGCACGACCGTCCGATCCCGTCGCTCGATACGCTGGTGCCTCCTTCGGCCACCAAGCCCTACGACATGCGCGAGCTGATCCGCAAAGTGGCCGACGACGGCGACTTCTTTGAACTGCAGCCGGGCCATGCGGGCAACATCCTGATCGGCTTTGCCCGCATCGAGGGCCACACCGTCGGCGTGGTGGCGAACCAGCCGATGGTGCTGGCAGGCTGCCTCGACATCAACGCTTCGAAAAAGGCCGGGCGGTTCGTCCGCTTCTGTGACGCCTTCTCGATCCCGATCCTTACGTTCGTCGATGTGCCGGGCTTCCTGCCGGGCGTCGCGCAGGAACACAACGGCATCATCAAGCACGGCGCCAAGCTGCTGTTCGCCTATGCCGAAGCAACGGTGCCCAAAATCACCGTCATCACCCGCAAGGCCTATGGCGGCGCCTACGACGTCATGGCCTCGAAGCACCTGCGGGGAGACTTGAACTACGCCTGGCCGACAGCGGAAATCGCGGTCATGGGCGCCAAGGGCGCAGTCGAGATCATTTTCCGCAAGGACATCGGCGATCCGGACAAAATCGCCGAGCGCACGAAGGAATATGAAAGCCGCTTCGCCAATCCGTTCGTTGCCGCCAGCATGGGCTTCATCGACGAAGTGATCATGCCGCATTCGACGCGACGGCGGATTGCCGTCGGCCTTCGCAAGCTGCGCACCAAGCGGCTGGAAAACCCGTGGAAAAAGCACGATAATATTCCGCTCTGAACATCAAGAAAACGTAGCATACGGCCGGGCGCCCGTTCACCGGGCGTTCGGAAATCGGGCAGGTTTTGGGCAAGTTGCTGCCCTCATGCGGTCGCAATCGGGGCTTAGCCGGGCAGCGTGATGCTGTCCGTATCCAATGGTCAGGCCAAGAAGCCCACGGGTGCCCACGGCAGTGGCAGGTTCTCGCTGTCGCCCGCGACCCAGCGGCTCCTGTCGGTCGCATTCTCGGTCGGCATCCTTGCCTATCTCGGGCGGTCGATCGCGTCGGTCGGCTGGGATCAGGTAATCGCCGCACTGCCGCGCAACCCGCTGTTCTATCTGCTGTTCATCGTTTCCTACATGGCGCTACCGGTCTCAGAGTTTGCCATTTTCCGGCGCTGGTGGCCGCTCGGCTGGCGTTCGATCGCCGTCTTTTCCCGCAAGCGTGTGCTGAACGACGCCGTGCTGGGCTACGCGGGCGATGCGTATCTGTTCATGTGGGCCAAACGGGCGCTTGGCGCGCGCGAAGTCGGCGCCGGGCCGCTGGCCGCCGTCAAGGATGTGGCCATCATGTCGGCGCTGGCCGGAAATGTCGGCACGCTCGTCATGCTGGCACTGGCGCTGTCGCTTGGCGGTGGCGAAGCGGTGTCGCAGGCATTTTCCGGCGCCGCCATGCGGCCCGTCGGCATCGGCTTTGCAATCGTCACGGCGATCAGCCTTGCGATCCTGCTGTTCAGCCGCCGGGTGATGAGCCTTTCGGCGCATGAAAATCTGATCGTGTTCGGCCTGCATTGCGCGCGGCTCGCCTTGTCGTCAGGGCTGCTGATGCTGGCGTGGATCATCGCCATTCCGCAAGTACCGGCCGGAACCTGGGTTGTCCTCGAAGCGATGCGGCTGGTCGTCGCCCGGCTGCCGTTCCTGCCCAACAAGGATCTTCTGTTCGCAGCCATCAGCGTCAGTCTTACGGGCGCTGCCGCACCGCAGATCGCCGCGCTGATGGCCGCTGCGGGCGCGTTGTTCATCATCTGTCACGCCGCCTCGTATCTGCTGGCATCGCTGGTCGAAAGGCACGGCAGCACGATCATTCCCGAACGGCTTCCCCATCCGGCGGCAGGCTGCGCATGATGCGTCGGTGGCTTGCCATTCTGACATTGCTGCTGGCCGGTGCCCCGGCGGCGGCCCAGATCCTGGGGCAGGATGCCGCCGCCTGCCGGCCGGGTTCCGGGCGCGACGCGGTGCTGCTGACGGTCGATGGCTTCAAGAACAGCGATGGCGAACTGCGCGTCGAGCTGTGGCCCGCAAACGACCATGACTTCATGCGCAACCACAATGAACTGCTGGCTGAGGGCAAGACCTATTATCGGGTGACAGTGCCGGTTCCGGTGTCCGGCGTGGCGAAGGTTTGTGTGCCGCTGCCCGGCCCCGGAAGCTATGCGCTGGGTGCGTTCCATTCGCCGCGCGGGATCAACAAGTTCAACTTCCGCGATGATGGCGCGACCTTCACGCGAAATCCGAAGGTCGGCATTTTCAAGTCCAAGCCGCGCGCCAGCGAAGTGGCGATGCAGTTCGGCAGCGGGCTGAATGAATCGAGCGTCACCATGAATTACCTGCGGGGCCTCGGCTTCGGCCCGATACCGAAAGCCGACATTCCGGCCGCAGCGCAGAAATAGGGGCAAGCATGCACATCGTCGATGTCGCCGAATTCTATGCACCACTGGGGGGCGGCGTAAAAACCTATATCGATGCCAAGATGGCCTATGCCGCGCAGGCAGGCGTGCGGCTGAGCGTAATCGCGCCCGGCCCGGAAAACCGCGTCGAGCCGCGCGACGGCGGCCAGTTGATCTATGTGAAAGCTCCGGCGATCCCGATGGATCGTCGCTATCATCTGTTCTCGAAGGCAGCGCCCGTCGTCGAGCTGCTGGACGAACTGCGCCCCAACGTTGTCGAAGCATCGTCGCCGTTCCGGGGCGCATGGATCGTCGCCAACTGGCAGGGCCGCGTCGCCGAGCGCGCGCACCGGGCGCTGTTCATGCACGCCGACCCGGTGGCCGCCAATGTGCAGGTCTGGGTGCAGAACTGGCTCAGCGCCGACAGCGTCGACAGGGCGTGCTTCTGGTACTGGCGCTATCTTGCCCGCACCGCGCGCCGCTTCAACAGCGTCATCGTCGGCAGCCACTGGTTTGCCGACCGCGTTGCCCGCCAGGCCGGAATCGCCTCCGACCTCGTGCCGCTCGGCGTCGACATGGACCTGTTCCATCCGTCGAAACGCGACAGCACGCTGCGCCGCAGCCTGCTTGCCGAATTCGGACTGCCGCCCTCGGCCAGACTGCTGGTCGGCGTGGGCCGCCACCACCACGAAAAGCAATGGCCGGTCGTGTTCGAGGCCGTGGGCGCGCTGAAGGATGAAGGTGTCGCCATGGTGCAAATCGGCAATGGCTTTGCCAACGACCGAATCAAAAAGGCAGCAAAAGCCGCCGGAAACGTCCATCTGCTGGGCCATGTGGGCGACAGGGAACGCCTCGCCCGCATCCTTGCGTCGGCGGATGCGATGGTGCACGGCAGCCGGGCCGAAACCTTCGGGCTGGTGGCCAGCGAGGGGCTGGCGTCTGGCCTGCCGCTGGTGCTGCCGTCGGCCGGGGGCTGTACCGATGCTGCCGATCCCTCGTGGTCGGAACTCTATCAGCCGGGCAACGCCGTTGCCGCGCGCGATGCGATCCATCGCCTGCTGACCCGCAACCCCGACCAGCTTCGCGTCAACGCGATCGGGGCGCGCCAGACCCGCATTTCAACGCCCAGTCAGCACTTCGAACGGCTGTTCAGTCTGTATCGCAACGCACCGCCGCCGGTGCTGACACAAACCCCGGTCGGCCGCAGCGAAGGCCCGGCGGGTATTCCGGCCGCCGCCTGACGGCCGGTCGCGCAGGCAAGATCATTCAGCCGCCTGTGCGAGCTCCGGCTTGGGGGCTGCCTTGACCGGCTGGAATTGCAGATTCCCATCCGGCAGCGGGTCGTTGCGGATCGAGATGCGGTCACGCAGATAGTCCTGCGTGTCGCGCCAGGGATCGGTGCCCGACTGGCGCGGCAGCACATCCATTGCCCGTTTCACATAGCCCGCGTTCAACAGCAGCGCCTCGTCCTCTACTTCGACGCGCCTGACCGGCGTCGCGATTGCCTGCCCCGGCTTGT
>NZ_DBNHFX010000109.1:0-14647 GCF_057137845.1 Sandaracinobacteroides sp.
TCGTCCTCGGCATCGCGCGTGTGGACGATCAGTGGCAGGCCGGTTTCCCGGCTTGCGGCGATATGTGCGCGAAACGAACGCCGCTGCCGTTCGCGGTCGGATTTGTCGTAATAATAGTCAAGGCCGGTTTCTCCGATGCCGACGACTCTGGGGTGGCGGGCAGCTGCCACCAGCCGGGCGGTATCGATATCCGGATGCCGGTCGGCCTCGTGCGGGTGGATACCGACTGATGCAAACACATCCCTGTAGCGATCGGCACCGGCAATCACGTCGCCCCACTCGCGCTCGCGCGTGGAGATCGAGATCATCGCCGAGAGGCCAGCCTCTCGCGCGCGGCTAACAACGCCTGCCTCGTCCTCGACGAGGCCCGGATAATTCAGATGGCAATGGGAATCGATCAGCATAGCCGTCATTTGGCGGGCGAAGCCGTGGGTTTCAATCTCTGGTCCAGCGGTTACAAGAGGCCATGGCAGAACTGATACGGAAAATCCCGTCCGAGGCGTGGCCCGGCATTGTGCTTCTGGCGGCAGCCGTAGTCGCGATGATTGTCGCAAACTCTGCATGGGCGCCGATCCAGTCGGACTTTCTGCAAAGTGTGGGCACCGTCAGCTTCCGGAACATCGAAATCTCGATGTCGCTTGCCGGGTGGGTGAAGAACCTGTTGATGGCAGTGTTCTTTTTCTACGTCGGGCTGGAACTGAAGCGCGAGCTGCTGGAAGGGGCGCTGTCCAGTCGGGCAACTGCGATGCTGCCGCTTTTTGCGGCGCTTGGTGGCGTGTTGTGCCCGGCCATCATCTATCTGCTGTTCAATCGAACCAGCGGCTACACCCATGGCTGGGCCGTGCCGACTGCAACCGACATCGCCTTTGCGCTGGGTGTCGTCGCGTTGCTGGGTTCGCGGGTGCCTCCGGCGATGAAGGTGTTTCTGCTGGCGATCGCCGTCGTAGATGATCTGGTTGCGATCCTGATCATCGCATTCTTCTACAGCGACAGCCTGCATACCGGCTGGCTTGGGCTGGTCGTGCTGTTTTATGCGCCGATGCTGGTGCTTACCCGGCTGCGGCGCAACTGGCACGGCATGTATATGCTGCTGGCGATCCCGATGTGGATCGCCATGCAGATGAGCGGTGTGAACCCGACGATTGCGGGCGTTCTTGCGGCGCTGGCGATCCCGATGCGCAACGACAAGGGTGAATCGCTGCTCGTCGATCTGGAACACCGGCTGCGGCCCTATGTGCATTACGGCGTGATGCCTGTGTTCGCCCTTGCCAGCGCCGGGGCGACGGTTGGCGGCGATCTGGGCAGTTCGCTCGGCCATCCCGTCGGCCTGGGGATCATCCTTGGCCTGCTTGTTGGAAAACCGCTTGGCATCACACTTGGCACGATCGCCGGAAGCCTGCTGATGCGGGCAAAGCGGCCCGGTCCCCTGCCCTCGGTACTGGGGGTCGGCTTTGTGGCGGGTATCGGTTTCACCATGAGCCTGTTCATCGGCAAGCTGGCGTTCCACGATTCCGATGCCGAACTGGCGGTGAAGATGGGGGTCTATGCCGGCTCGCTGCTTTCAGCCTGCATCGGCCTGCTGATTCTGGCGCTGGCGCACCGCAAGCCACAGGCCGATGGCCTGGACGAGGCCGACATCTTCACCGGCGGCGGTGACGCCGAAAAGGTCGGTCAGCCAGAAGCCTGAGCCGCGAGATCAGGGTCAACCCAGCGGGGAAACACGCCCTGTGGCGCCGGCAGCGCCGTGCCCGGATGCAGCCGATCCCAGAACGACGCAAAACTGCGCCGATCAGCCTCCACTGCAAGCTGATCCAGCAGCATCGAGGCACTTTCGGGCATCGCCGGCTGCACCAGCAGGGCAATCTGCCGGACGCATTCGGCCGCATGATAGAGTACGACGTCGGCACGCGCAGGATCGGTCTTGCGGAGCGCCCATGGCGCCATTTCGTTCAGGTAGGCGTTTACGGCCGACACGCGCGCCCATATCGCGTCGAGCGCCAGATCGGGGCGCACATCGGCGTGGGCGGCGCGCGTTTCGTCCAACATCCCGGATACCGATGCCAGCAGCGCCTCGTCGGCAGGTGTCGCCGGACCATTCACCGGCACGGCGCCCGCACAGTTTTTGGCGATCATGCTAAGCGTACGCTGAGCAAGGTTGCCTAGATCGTTCGCCAGATCCGCATTGATCCGGCGGCCGATCGCCTCGTGGCTCCACTCGCCGTCCTGGCCAAACTGGATTGCGCGCAGCAGATAATAGCGAAGCTGATCAACGCCGAAGCTTTCGGCAAGGCCTATCGGCTCGACGATGTTGCCAAGCGACTTCGACATCTTGGCCCCGCGATTCAGCACGAAGCCGTGACCATACACCTTTCCGGGCAGCGGCAGCTCCGCCGACATCAGGAAAGCCGGCCAATATATGGCGTGAAAGCGCACGACATCTTTTCCGATCACGTGTACGTCTGCCGGCCAGCGCGCTTCCCAACCGGCCTCGGGCCAACCCGAAGGCGTCAGATAATTGGTAAGAGCATCGAGCCATACATACATGACATGATTGGATGATCCCGGAACAGGCACGCCCCAGTCAAAGCTGGTCCGGCTGATCGAAAGATCCTTCAGTCCTCGCTCGACGAATGCCTTCATCTCGTTCAGGCGGTTTCCAGGCTGGATGAAATCGGGCCGATCGCGATAAAGCTTCAGTAGCGGCTCCTGAAAGCGCGACAGCCTGAAGAACCAGCTTTCCTCGACCGTCCACGTCACTTCCGTTCCCGAGGGCGCAAGCTTCGTTCCGTCTTCGGCGGTGACGATTTCATCCTCGTCGTAATAGGCCTCGTCGCGGACGGAATACCAACCTTCATAGCGATCGAGATAGATATCGCCCGCCTGTTCGAGCTTTTGCCAGAGCGCCTGCACGACGCGCTTGTGGTCGGCGTCGGTCGTGCGGATGAAACGGTCGCGGCTGATGTTCAGCCGGTCGCACATGGCGACGAAATGCTGAACCATGGTGTCCACGAACTGCTGCGGCGTCACTTCGTCTTTGCGGGCGGCTTGCGCGATCTTCAGGCCGTGCTCGTCGGTGCCGGTCAGGAAATAGGTGTCGCGTCCATCGAGGCGCGCAAAGCGGGCCAGCCAGTCGGTGGCGATGGCTTCATAGGCGTGGCCGATGTGCGGCTTGCCGTTGGGGTAGGAAATGGCGGTAGTGACGAAATAGCGGCTCATCTGATGTCCTGGATACGGCCCGCGCGTGCGGTGATGTCAGCGAGGGCCATTGCCACCTGCTGCCGGTCATAGGCAAGCCGGACTGCGTCGCGCGCAAGCTGATCGGCTTCGGCATACAGGTCCAGAAGCTGCGGATCGGGGCACCGGCGGGCGGCATCGGCGATCCTGCGCGGCACCAGCATGAGAAGCGCGCGCATACGCGGCAACGCGCTTTGCGGCTGCACACTGCGCGCAAGCGGCAGCGGGTCGGCGCCCTGCGCAATGCGACCAAGTTCGCGGTCGATCCCACCGAGATCGGCGCCCGCAAGGTCGGCCACCGATCCGGGCGCCCCGTCGGCCATGGCAACCAGTTCATCGATCCGGGCGGGGCTGAGGTTGGGATCCTGACCTTGCAGGACTTGCCGTGTATCCGCCTCGTCCAAAGGAAAAAGCCGCAATGTCCGGCATCTGGAGCGTATCGTTGGCAGCAGTCGCGCCGGTGCGTGGCTGACGAGGAGATATACGGTTCTTTCGCGTGGTTCCTCAAGTTCTTTCAGGAACGCGTTGGAAGTGCTTATATTCATGTCGTCAATCGAATCAACGATCAGCGCCCGCCAACGCGACAGGGCCGGGTGGCTGTGCAGAAAGTCCGCCAGTTCGCGGACCTGCTCGACCACGATCGAGCCGGTTGCGCTGCCCTTCCCTTCCAGTGGCGGCGTCAGCACGCGATGATCGGGGTGCGAGCCAGCACGCACCAACGCTGCCGCATCCTGCCGGGTGGATGCCCCGCCTTCACCCAGCAGTTCCAGCGCCGCCCAATCGGCGAAGCAGCGTTTTCCGATGCCTTTTGTGCCGGTGATCAGCCAGGCATGATGCAACCGCCCCCGCCCGAGTGCGTCGAGGAATGTTTCGCGCGCCTGTCTGTGACCGATCAACATGCTGAAAACCGCGTGGCAGCCAAACTGCGCTTCCGCAAGCGCCGTGTTTGTTCTTTGCGGACGCGCTGAAGCGGGCTAGAGTGCGGTTACCCCGGGGGGCCGCTGACGTGCGGCTGAGAGGCAGGCAGCAGCCTGCGACCCGCTGAACCTGATCCGGTTGACACCGGCGGAGGGAGGGATCGGCCGGTGGCCCGCCTTTCTTCCGGAACCTGAGGAGGACAGACGTGGCCGATATTCCCTCGCACCGCGAGTCGTTGAAGGTGACGACGGGGCCGTTGCCCGCGTCGCGCAAGATCCATGTCGCCGGGCAGGCTCATCCCGACATCCGCGAGCCGCTGCGCGAAATCGCGCTGGAGCCTTCGGCGAATGAGCCTGCGGTTCGAGTCTATGACACCTCTGGCCCCTATTCCGACCCTGACGCCAATATCGATATCGATCTGGGACTTGCAAAGGTTCGCACCGCCTGGATCGAAGCGCGTGGTGATGTCGAGCGTTATGAAGGAAGGCAAATAAGGCCAGAAGACAACGGGGAAAATCGTGGCGGACAACGTGAAGTTCGCCCCTTTCCCAAGCCGAACATGCATCCGCTGCGCGCGCGGGGCAATACGGCCATCACCCAGATGGCCTATGCGAAACGTGGAATCATCACGCCAGAAATGGAATATGTCGCGATTCGGGAAAATCTGGGCCGCAGGCAGGCACTTGCGCGTGTAGCCGATGGGGAAAGTTTCGGCGCCAGCATTCCCGCGCATGTAACGCCCGAATTCGTGCGCGACGAGATCGCCCGAGGCCGTGCAATCATTCCCGCGAACATCAACCACCCCGAACTCGAACCGATGATCATCGGCCGCAATTTTCTGGTCAAGATCAACGCCAACATCGGCAACTCGGCCGTTACCTCGACCGTCGCCGAAGAAGTCGACAAGATGGTCTGGGCGATCCGCTGGGGCGCTGACACGGTGATGGACCTGTCGACCGGCAAGAATATTCACGACACGCGCGAGTGGATCCTGCGCAATTCGCCCGTGCCGATAGGAACGGTACCGATCTATCAGGCGCTGGAAAAGGTGGGCGGCATCGCCGAAGACCTGACATGGGAAATCTATCGTGACACGCTGATCGAGCAGGCCGAGCAGGGGGTTGATTACTTCACCATCCACGCCGGCGTTCGGTTGCCATATATTCCACTTACAGCGAAACGTGTTACCGGCATTGTTTCACGTGGTGGATCGATTTTGGCGAAGTGGTGCCTTGCTCATCATCAGGAAAATTTCTTGTATACGAATTTCGCAGAAATCTGCGAAATCATGCGCAGTTACGACATTTCGTTCAGTCTTGGCGATGGCTTGCGGCCGGGCGCGATCGCCGATGCCAACGACGAGGCCCAGTTCGCCGAACTTCACACACTGGGCGAACTGACCAAAATCGCCTGGGACATGGACTGTCAGGTGATGATCGAAGGCCCCGGCCATGTGCCGATGCACAAGATCAAGGTAAACATGGAGAAACAGCTCGAAGCCTGCGGCGAGGCGCCTTTCTATACGCTTGGCCCGCTGACGACCGACATCGCGCCGGGCTACGACCACATCACCTCGGGGATCGGGGCGGCGATGATCGGCTGGTATGGCACGGCCATGCTTTGCTACGTGACGCCGAAGGAACATCTTGGCCTGCCCGACCGTGACGACGTGAAAGTCGGCGTGGTGACCTACAAGCTGGCGGCGCACGCGGCAGACCTCGCCAAGGGGCATCCCGCAGCGCAGCTTCGCGACGACGCCCTGTCGCGCGCACGGTTCGAGTTCCGCTGGCGGGACCAATTCCACCTGAGCCTCGACCCGGAAACCGCCGAAAAGTATCACGACGCGACCTTGCCTGCCGAAGGCGCGAAAACCGCGCATTTCTGTTCGATGTGCGGGCCGAAGTTCTGTTCGATGAAGATCACCCGCGAAGTACGTGAGTTCGCTATGAAGCAGAACCAGAGCGCCGGGGACTTTCTTGCCGCAGACGTCGTCGAGCAGGGCATGGCCGACATGAGCGAGCAGTTCCGCGCGCATGGAAGCGAAATTTACCTTCCGGCAGTCGAAAAGGATGTATCAGCAGGCTGATCATTCCGCAGCGCGCCCATGCGTGCTAGCCGGGGCGTATGGATAGCCCCGACCTGACAACCGGGACGGCGTCGGCTGATGCCGACCCGTCGCGGCGGCCCGCATTCTGGCATGCGCTGACTCGCTGGCACCGGCAGAACGTAGTTGGCAACGTTGACCATGCGACGGTGCTGGAACGGATCCACGAAGAATCCGCCTGGTCTGCACGCTATGCGTTCATGACGGCGATGTCGGCGGGGATCGCCATACTGGGCCTGCTGCTGTCGTCGCCGGCAGTCATCATCGGCGCGATGCTGGTCTCGCCGTTGATGGGGCCGATCATCGGCCTTGGCTTCACCTTGGCAACCTTCGATTGGACCGGTGCGCGCCGATCGCTGCTGGCGCTGGTGGCGGGGGCGGCGCTGGCCGTCGCGCTGACGGCAGCCCTTGTTCAGTTTTCGCCGCTGAAAGACATGACGCCGGAAATCCTCGCCCGGACGCGCCCAAATCTGTTCGACCTGCTGATCGCCGTGTTTTCAGCGCTTGCAGGCGGTTATGCAACGATCCGTGGCCGGGGCGAAACGATCGTCGGCGTGGCGATCGCGACGGCGCTGATGCCACCGCTTGCGGTCGTCGGCTTTGGCGCCGCAACCGGGAACATGCCGGTGCTGACCGGTTCTTTCACGCTGTTCCTTACGAACTTCATCGCCATTGCACTTTCGGCAGCGCTCGTCGCGCGGTTCTATGGCTTTGGTCATGGCCTGACGCGGCGGCAGACGCGCGGCCAGATGCTGGCGCTGCTGGCGCTGTTTCTGGCGCTTGCCGTGCCGCTTGCCCTGTCGCTCCGGCAGATCGCATGGGAAGCGTGGGCGACGCGATCGATGCGCACCGCCGTCGACCGGGAGTTCGGCGGCAATGGCCGGATCGTGACGCTCGAACCGGATTTTTCCAGCGGATCGACCATACTGAACGCGACGGTTCTGACCGATCGGCACCACGACATGGCGCAGGCCGATCTGGCGCGGCGGTTGTCGCAGTCGTTGCGGGTGCCGGTGCGGGTGCAGCTCAACCAGGTTCTGGTCAATCAGGGGGATGGAAAAGCCGAGCTGAAACGGGCGCGGACGATGGAAACCCGAAGACGAAACGACGATCTGGCCCGTGCCGACATGGCTGCGCGCATCGCTCTGGTGACTGGTGTTCCGGTTACCGAAGTGCTGGTTGATCCGGTTTCGCGCATGGCGACCGCGCAAGGGGAAGCCGGGCAATCCTTGCAGTATCTGATGCTAGCCGAACAGCGGCTGGCGGCGGATTCCCCCGGATGGTCGGTGCGGATCATGCCTCCGGCCGGGCCGCTGCCGGACATCCAGCCACCCGCAGCAGACAGCGCCGATCAGGCCGAAGCCGACATTGCGGCTGCTGTCTGGGCGCTTGGCAGGCGGGGAACCGACAGCGCCCGCATCGCCGCGCGGCAGGTGCCGGGGGAAACGCGGGCGCAGTCGGCTGCGCGCGCCGAGCGGGTTGCCTCGGCATTGCGCGAACATGGCATCATAGTGGAAACGGCACCGTTACTGCCCCGCGATCAGGCGCTGGAGCGTGCGTCGGGCGTGAATGCGGCGCGCGCGGTGCAGATCACCCCCCTGCCCCGCTCAGCGCCGAAATCAGCAGACGGAACGCAGGCAAGCGGCGCAGAGGCCGACACGCCGGACCCGATCCAGCGGGAAGCATAACCGCCGCGCCTGCCTGGCGCAGCGGTTATGCTGCGTCAGGCGGCCTTGTCTGTCCGAAGCAGGTGGACCGGTTCCTTCAGGCCCTTCACCACCTCGCCATCGATGACGACTTCCTCGACCGTTTCAAGGCCGGGCAGTTCGAACATGGTGTCGAGCAGGATGCCTTCGAGGATGGCGC
The DNA here is from genome assembly GCF_057137845.1 of Sandaracinobacteroides sp. Lineage (NCBI taxonomy): Bacteria > Pseudomonadati > Pseudomonadota > Alphaproteobacteria > Sphingomonadales > Sphingosinicellaceae > Sandaracinobacteroides > Sandaracinobacteroides sp. The sequence goes on from NZ_DBNHFX010000109.1 coordinate 8,123, forward strand.
GCAGGCCGCGTGCCCCGGTCCGCCGCTCAATCGCGCGCTTGGCGATTTCCGACAGCGCGTCGTCGGTGAACGAAAGCTTCACGCCCTCCATCTCGAACAGACGCGCATACTGTTTCGACAGCGCGTTCTTCGGCTCGGTCAGGATCTTGATAAGGGCAGGCTCGTCCAGATCCTCCAGCGTCGCGATAACGGGCAGACGGCCCACGAATTCCGGGATCAATCCGAACTTCAGCAGATCTTCAGGTTCGCACTGGCGCAGCACCTCGCCCGTCCGCCGCTCGTCGGGCGCGGCGACATGCGCGCCAAAGCCGATCGACTTGCCTTGCAGGCGGTCGGAAATAATGCGGTCCAGGCCGGCAAACGCGCCACCGCAGATGAACAGGATGTTCGTGGTGTCGACCTGCAGGAACTCCTGCTGCGGGTGCTTGCGCCCGCCCTGCGGCGGCACGCTGGCAGTCGTTCCTTCCATGATCTTCAGCAGCGCCTGCTGCACGCCTTCGCCGCTGACATCGCGCGTGATCGACGGATTGTCGGCCTTGCGGCTGATCTTGTCGATTTCGTCGATATAGACGATCCCGCGCTGCGCCCGCTCGACATTATAATCCGAGGCCTGCAGCAGCTTCAGGATGATGTTCTCGACGTCTTCGCCGACATAGCCCGCTTCCGTAAGGGTGGTTGCGTCTGCCATGGTGAACGGCACGTCCAGAATGCGCGCCAGCGTCTGCGCCAGCAGCGTCTTGCCGCAGCCTGTCGGGCCGACGAGCAGGATGTTGGACTTGGCCAGTTCCACCTCGGCGCCCTTGGCGCCGTGCGCAAGCCGCTTGTAGTGGTTGTGGACAGCAACCGACAGCACGCGCTTTGCATGAGTCTGCCCGATCACATAGTCATCGAGCACCTTCATGATCTCTCGCGGGGTCGGCACCCCGTCGCGGGTTTTCACCAGCGAGTTCTTCGTCTCCTCGCGGATGATATCGTTGCATAGCTCGACACACTCGTCGCAGATGAAGACGGTGGGGCCTGCGATCAGCTTCTTCACTTCATGCTGACTCTTGCCGCAGAAAGAGCAGTAGAAGACGTTCTTGCCGTCGCCGTTGGTTGCCTTGGTCATGATCTCTCTTTCGCGCCGGCGGCGCCAGAAACCGCACACGCCAATGTTACCGCACCTGACGTGCGCTGCAAGTGCGAATGAAGGCGCGCTGCCGGTCGGCTGATTTTCGGTTCAGGATGGTTCACAAAGGAAATGTCAGGCAGCCTTCAGTTCGCCCTCGGCGGGGGATGGCCGTTTTTCCATCACCTCGTCGACGAGGCCGAATGCCTTGGCTTCCTCGGCCGACATGAACTTGTCGCGCTCCATCGCGTTTTCGATTTCTTCCAGCGGCTTGCCGGTAAATCTGGCGTAAAGCTGGTTCATGTGCGCTCGGATGCGGATGATCTCGCGCGCCTGGATTTCGATGTCGGTTGCCTGACCCTGCGCCCCGCCCGAAGGCTGATGCACCATGATGCGCGCATTCGCGAGCGAGATTCGCATCCCCGGCTCTCCGGCGGCAAGCAGGAACGAACCCATGGATGCCGCCTGCCCGATGCAGACCGTTCCGACGCGCGGCCGGATGTACTGCATGGTATCATAGATCGCCATGCCGGACGTGATCACGCCGCCGGGCGAGTTGATATACATGAAGACGTCTTTCTTGGGGTTTTCCGACTCAAGAAAGAGCAACTGCGCAACGATCAGCGAGGCCATATTGTCCTCGACGGGACCGTTCACGAAGATGATCCGTTCACGCAACAGCCGCGAAAAGATGTCGAACGAGCGCTCGCCGCGGCTCGACTGCTCGATGACGATCGGAACCAGCCCCGCCTGCGGGTTGGCACCGGCAAGGGTGGCGCCAAGCGCCGCGAGGGGATTCATCTGGAATTGTTCGCTGTCCATGCCTGCTAAGTCGGGGCTTGCACTTCCGCCGTCAAGCCCCCGCGTCAGGTGGTCGCCGCCCGTTCGAGCACCTGCGCTGCGCCAGATGTGCGCCGGAATGCGTGCACCGCCCGCTATCCATTGGAATTGATCCGGAATGGAGCGACTGGCGGGCACCGGCAAGCCATTGGTTGCTATCGGTAAGGCATGTCGACGCATGGCCTCTCCGGCCCTCACCTGCCCGCGATCACGCAAGCCGCCGGCGCTTCGCGCGCTGCTGCTGCGGTCGTGCCGGTGATCAAGGCCGCCGCTGCCCGTGCCGGCGTGGATTTCAGCGCACTGTTCAACACAGCCCGGCTGGAATCCGGGTTCAATCCATCCGCCAGGGCTGCGTCATCGTCGGCGACGGGCCTGTTCCAGTTCATCGATTCCACGTGGCTTTCGATGCTGAAACGGCATGGCGCGGCGCTGGGCGTCGGCGATCTGCCGCAGCAGCAGGCACTGTCGCTCCGCACCGATCCGCACATCGCCAGCTACATGGCGGCCGAACATATGGCAGATAATGCCGCCACGCTCGAACAGGCGCTGGGCCGCGCTGCTGGCGCGACTGACCTTTATCTCGCACATTTTCTGGGGGCGGGTGGCGCCGTCCGGTTTCTCAGGCGTCTGGCTGATACCCCGGAAATGCCGGGCGCGTCGATCCTTCCTGCGGCAGCCAAGGCGAATCGTGCGATCTTCTACGCGAACGGCGAGCCACGCACGCTTGGCCAAATCCACCGACTGCTGGGCGATCGGCTGGCCGGTCAGGCTGGCCGCCAGGATGCCGCACCACCGGCGGCAATTTCTGCACAGCCGGCGGTGGGCGGTTCCGAACGAGCGTCCTCGCCCAGCAGTCTGGATGCGACGGCGCGGGCCGCGCAGCCCGCAATGCCGGTTTCCCCGGCGCAGGCTGCGCGCGTTGCCTATCTTCTGCTTGCGGAAATGGGGGCCTAGCGATGGCCGGCGCCCCTGCCGCGCAGGCGAATTCGCCCGCCCGCCCATGGCTGTCTGCGTCGCTGTTGCCGGTCGCGATCCTTGCGGTTGTGCTGCTTATGGTCGTCCCAATTCCGGCCGTTCTGCTGGATATCTTCTTCGTTTCCAATATCCTGCTGTCCCTCGTCATGCTGATGGTGGTGTTGCAGATTGCCCGCCCGCTGGACTTCTCGGCCTTCCCCACGGTGCTGCTGTTCGCCACGTTGTTGCGGCTTGCGCTGAACGTGGCTTCCACCCGCGTCGTGCTCGTCAACGGCCACGAGGGGACTTTCGCCGCCGGCCACGTGATCGAGGCGTTCGGCAAGGTGCTGATCGGCGGCAATTTCGTGGTCGGCCTGATCGTGTTCGGTATCCTGATGATCGTCAATCTGGCGGTCATCGCCAAGGGCGCAGGCCGCGTCTCCGAGGTAAGCGCGCGCTTCACGCTGGACGCCCTTCCCGGCAAGCAGATGGCGATAGATGCCGATCTGAACGCCGGAATGCTGACGCCGGATCAGGCCCGCGCAAGGCGGATCGAAGTCGCGGCGGAGGCTGATTTCTACGGCTCGATGGATGGCGCGTCGAAGTTCGTCAAAGGTGATGCGGTCGCCGGAATCCTGATCCTGTTCATCAATGTGATCGGTGGTCTGGTGATCGGCATGGCAAGCCACGGCCTCGCCTTTTCGGAAGCCGTCAGCACCTATCTTCTGCTTTCGGTGGGCGACGCGCTGGTGGCGCAGATCCCGGCGCTGCTGCTGTCGATCGCTGCCGCCGTGCTGGTAACGCGCACAAGCGAGGACGGGCGCCTAGCGCTGCAGCTCGGGCGCCAGTTTGCGGCGCCGGCGGCATGGTGGCCGGCAGCCGCAGTGCTGGGTGTACTGGCCCTGTTCCCGGCCATGCCGCAGTCGGTGCTCGGCCCGGCAGCACTGGCAAGTGCCGCTGTCGCATGGAAGCTCGGCCGCCGTCCGGCCCCCACCTCCGCTGAAGTGGCTGACGCAGCGCCCGCCACGGAACCGGCGATTCAGTGGGCCGATATCGGCGAAACCGCACCGGTCACGCTTGAGATCGGCTACGGCCTTATTCCGCTGGTCGACGGCGAAGCGCCGCTGATGGCGCGGATCACCGGCATCCGCCGCCAACTGTCGCAGGAACTCGGCTTCGTTCTGCCGCAGATTCGTGTCCGCGACGATCTTGGCCTTGCGCCACAAGCCTATCGGATCACCATGGGCGGAGAGGAGCTCGGTCAGGGCGAAGTGTTCCCGGCCGACCTGCTCGCGCTGGAGACTGACGCGATATCTGCGGAAGTTGCCGGGCGGGCCGTCCGCGATCCGGCGTTCGGCCTTGCCGCCCGCTGGATCGAGCCGGCAATCGAGCCACAGGCGGTAGCGGCCGGCTATACCGTTGTCGATCCATCAACCGTTGTCGGAACACATCTTCACAACAAATTGAAACAACATGCATATGCACTGTTCACACAGGACGACGCTAACGCACTGATCGAACAATTGGCAAGCCGGTCTCCGCAACTCGCGGCCAGCGTTGGCGCCAAGCAGTTGCCGCTCCATGTGACGGCCTCGGTCTGCCAGGCGCTGCTGGAAGAAGGGGTGTCGGTGCGCCATTTTGATCGCATCGCATCCGCCTTGGCGCAGGTATCCGGCCAGACGCAGGACCCGCGCATACTGACCGAACAGGTGCGCGCGCGGATCGGTGGGCTGATCGTTGCCGGCCTTGGCAGCGCATCGGGAAAACTGCATCTGATCGCGCTGGAACCCGCGCTGGAAGGGCTGCTGGTCGCGGCGCAACGCGCAGCCCCCCAGTCGGACTATCCGTTCGAGCCGGGACTGGCCGGCAGACTGGTGCAGGCGGTTACCGACGCAGCACAGGCATCGATAGCCGCTGGCGCACCCATCGCTTTGATTTCGCAGCCGGAACCGCGCCGCGTGTTATTCCGGCTGCTCCGCCCCAGCGGCATTCCCGTGCTCGCCTTTGCCGAACTGCCTGACCATCGCGCTGTCGAGGTGATTGCAATCGTCGGCGACGGCAAGACCATCAACCCAGACGCAGAGGAACAGACATGGACGCCAGAGTCGCGCTGAGCCTTGGTCTCTATACACAGGCCACTGCGGCCACGCCCGAGCAGTTGATCCGCGCGAACTTTGCGCTGGTGCGCAAGATCGCATGGCATACGCATGGGCGCGTTTCGGCGGCGCTGGATGTCGAGGAACTGATGCAGATCGGCATGATCGCGCTGATCGAGGCCGCGCGCACGTTCGAGGATCGCGGCCAGGCCGCCTTCAGCACCTATGCCAGCGTGCGCATCCGTGGCGCGATGATCGACGCGCTTCGGAAACAGGCAACGCTCTGCCGATCGGCGCTGCGGCGAAGGCGTGAACTGAACGCCGCGCGTGATGCATTGTCAGGGGTCCTCGGCCGCGCCCCCGGTGTCGAGGAACTTGCCGCACATATGGGAATCCCTGTTACCGATCTACAGGAACAATTATCCACAACACGCGGTATTCGTTACGAATCAATCGACGAGGTGTATTCAGATCACAGCATCTGGTTTGCGTCTGACGACCCCGATGCGCTGCAACGGCTCGAAGCTGGCGACTTGAAGCGTGCGCTGGCCGAATCGATCGCCCGCCTGCCTGAGCGCGAAGCGATGGTGCTGCAACTTTACTTTGTCGAAGAACTGAACCTCGAAGAAATCGGTCAGGTGCTGGGCGTGGGGGCGGCGCGGATCTGCCAGATCAAAAAATCGGCGCTGGACAAGGTTCGAAAATTGCTGGGAGACTGGGAGGACTGAGCGCCGTTCACACGCGCATCTGAAACGGGGTGAAGTCCGTTTCCACGTCGAACACATCCAGCCCTTCCGATCGCTTCATGTAATCGACCACCCGATAGGTAACGGGGGTAAGAACGGCCTCCCACGCCACCTTCATCAGGTAATTGGTCAGCATGACGGTGAGGATCAGCTTGTTGTCCCAGACGCCGATGAACGCCAGCGGATAAAAAATCAGGCTGTCGACCGCCTGCCCGGCAACCGTCGAACCGATGGTGCGAGTCCAGAGGTATTTTCCCTTTGTCCACAGCTTCATGCGGGCAAGCACGAACGCGTTGGCAAACTCTCCGGCCCAGAAGGCGGTGATCGACGCGGCAAAGATGCGCGGCGCCTGCCCCATCACCTCGGCCAGCGCCGCCTGCCCGGACCAGTCCTCGGAAGGCGGCATCGCCACCACGACGGCCGCCATGCACGCTGCGAACACGCTGGCCGCAAACCCGACCCAGACGACCCGTCTGGCGCGCGCATAACCATAGACTTCGGTCAGCACGTCACCCAGGACATAGCTTAACGGAAAGAACAGGATACCGGCATTGAACGTAAGCATGCCAAGCACCGGCACATGCACCGAGGCAACCTTCCCTGCTCCGATCAGGTTGGAACAGATCAGCAGGATGGCAAAGGCCGCCATGCAGTAGTCATAATATCGAAGCTGCCGGCCCGCGATCGCGTCCGCTTCCACCGCAACGATGCCATGTGGCTCGTCAACGGTCACGCCATAGTCGCGCTGCTCGTCCATCTGCCTCCCGTCCGGGCATCTGTA
>NZ_DBNHFX010000110.1:0-10378 GCF_057137845.1 Sandaracinobacteroides sp.
GCGGGCCGCAAGGCACGCTCTATGGCCGCAACACCATCGGCGGCGCGATCAAATATGTGACGAAGCGCCTCGGCCATGAATTCAGCGGCCGCGCCAGGGCGACCTATGGCAGCTACAACCAGGTCGACCTTTCGGGCGTCGTCGCGGTTCCGATCGGTCAGAACCTGGCTGTCGGCGGCGGTGTGCTGTGGTCGAAGCGCGATGGTTACGGCAAGAACCTGAACACCGGCGCCGACCAGTATGACAAGGACGTGATCGCCGGCCGCCTTTCCGCCGAGTTCGACAATGGCGATATTTTCGTCCGCATCGCGGGCGACCGCACCGAAGACCGTTCGAACCCGCGCCATGGCACCCGCCTGCTGGGCAACGGCGGCCTTCCCGCCTTTGAGCCGACGCCGAGCGTTTATGATACGCGCGCCGGGATCGGCGACAAGAACAAGGTGGTCACGCAGGGCGTCAGCCTGACGGGCGAAGTCGATGTGGCGGAGGGCTTCACCGTGAAGTCGATCACCGCTTATCGCGACGGATACACCGATACGCTGATCGACTTCGACAACACGCCAGGTCCGGTGCTGGACATCCCGGCCTATTACAAGGACTGGCAGTTCACGCAGGAGTTGCAGCTTCTGGTCGTGCAGGACCGCTGGCAGGGCGTGTTCGGCGCCTATTATCTGGAAGGTCGCGCATCCGGGGCCTTTGATACGGTCGTCGGAAACGCCAACCTGTCGATCTACACGGGCGGCAACGTCAAGACCAAGTCGATCGCCTTCTTCGGCGATGTTTCCTACGACCTGACGGACGAACTGAAGCTGTCGGCCGGCCTGCGCTGGACCAAGGACGACAAGCAGGGCACGGTTCTTCGCCAGCAGTATCTGGGAATCCGGACGCCTGCTTTCGGCAACCCGAATGCGATCTTCCTTTCAACGCGGTCCAACTATACGAACGACCGCAGCTTCGAGAAGCTGACGCCGCGTATCTCGCTCAGCTATCAGCCGAGCCAGGATCTGAACTTCTATGCAAGCTGGGGCCGTGGCTTCAAATCGGGCGGTTTCGACATGCGCGGCGACGTCGTGGCGACGCCGAACACCGTCAACGGCTATGCCCCGGAAACGATCGACAGCTACGAAGTCGGCATGAAGGGCGCCTTCCTCGACCGCACGCTGTTCCTGAACCTTGCGGGCTTCTATTCGAAGTACAAGGACCAGCAGGTGACGATCCAGGCGCCGACGTCGACGCCGGGCGTGATCGCCTCGTTCGTCGACAACGCCGGCCGTGCGACGATCTGGGGTCTCGAAGCCGAGTTCCGCGCCGTTCCTGACCGCAATCTGCAGGTGCAGGCGGCGATCGGTTACACCAACGCCAAGTATAACGAGTTCCTGACCTGGATCGCAGGCGGCAACAGCCCGGTCGATGTGTCGAACCAGCGTTTCTTCCAGAATACTCCCGAGTTCACCATCAGCAGCTCGGTCACCTGGTCGACGGATCTGGCTGGCGGACGTCTGTCGGTCACGCCGTCGCTGATGCTGCGCTCGAGCATCTATATGTTCGAATATGCCTCGATGCTCGATCAGCAGGGGTATGTTCTGGCGGACGCCTCGGTCAACTGGACCTCGGGTGACGACCGTTTCACGCTGGGCGTGCATGGACGGAACCTGACCGACACGCGCTACCGGGTCGGTGGCTACTACTTCCCCGGTGCGCTCTATGGGAACTCGGTCATAGGCTACTATGGTGCCCCGCGCACCTTCTCGGCGACAGCCGGCGTCAAGTTCTGACGCCTGGCGGCCGGGGTGCGTTTCTGCCCCGGCCAATCACCGCCGCAAAAAGATCGGGGCCGCCGGCGCGATGCCGGCGGCCCCTTTCGTTCAGCGGTCGCGCTGAACGCTCAGCGCGGGGTTGCGGCCGGGGCGGGGGCCGCCCTGCGGGCGCGCCACTGCTCGGCGCGGGCCTTCATATTGTCGCGCGCCTTCGCCACGTCCTGTGCGAACGCCTTGCGATCCTCGGCGGACAGTTTCTGGATGGTTGCCAGCATGGTCGCCTGATGGCGCGAATGCTGGGTGTCGACAAGGCGACGCTCGTCGTCCATCGCGCGCTTCAGCGCGTTCACGTCCAGCTTGTCGGCGCCGATGACGGCTGCAACCTTGTCGCGCGCGGCCTTGATCGCGTCGCGGTCTTCGGGCGCCGACCGCATCGCTTCCATCATCTGCTTACGGCCCGCCTCGGACATGCTCGGGAACATCGGGCCGTGGCGCATATGGCGCCCCATTCCGGAACCCATTCCTTTTTGTACTGCCATCGCCGGTGTGGCCGGTTGCGCAGGCGCGGTGGAAGTGGTCGTGCTTTGCGCCATTGCGGGCATCGCGATCAGCGCGGCGGTCGCCAGAATGATCCTTTTCATAGCAGGAACTCCTCTTCACTTGTCGGGGTATAGAGCAGGGCGAACAGTTGGGTGTCGTTGCTGTCTGCCTCTGCCAGCATGACCGGTGCAGCCGCCGTCAGCGGGCCTTCGCCCGCCGGGCGATTTGCGGGCGCCAGCAGCAGGGCGATTGCCACGCTTGCCGCCATGGCGGCAGCGCCTCCCGCCCAGTACAGATGGCGGGATCCGCGTCCGCGAACGGGCCAGGGTTCCGCTTGGGTGATTGCATCGGCATGTCTGACAATACGTGCGATTGCCTGCTCATCCCCCGCTGTGGTCAGTGGGTCGGTCGTTGCCCACTGCCGGATCGCGGCATCCGGCCAATCCTTGGCAGTCATGCCAGTTGCTCCTTCAGTGCGATCAGTCGTTGCTTCAGGGCGGCGCGACCGCGCAACAACAGCCCCTCGACAGCCTTTTCGCTGCTTCCGATGGTGGCGGCGATTTCCGCCATTGATAATCCGTCGCCATGGAACAGGCTTAGCGCCGCCCGCTGCCGCGCGGGCAGGCCGGCGGCGGCCTGCTGCACCTTGTCGGCGATGTCGGCGCTGTGCGCTGCATCCTCCGGGTCGGGCGCGTCGTCGGCGCATTCTGCCACATCGTCCAGCGCGGTCACCGGGCGCAGGCGGCGCTTGCCGTCGATGGCGCAGTTGGTCAGGATGCGCCGCCACCAGCCGGCGAAGCTGCCGCGCCCGGGGTCGAAGCGGTGTGCTTCGCGCCAGAGCCTGGTCAGTGCTTCCTGCACGGCGTCTTCGGCCAGTGCCCGATCACCAAGCACGCGCACGGCATAGCCCAGCGATGGCCGGGCCAGCATTCTGGCGAGTTCGGTGAACGCACGGGAATCCCCTTCGGCTGCGCGCAGCAGCAAAAGGGCTTCGGGTTCGGCGGCCCGGCGGTCGTCGGTCGATGTCAGTGCACGCATGGCCTGTCCATGCTGGCAACTACGGCCTGAACAGGGGATTTCCCCCGCGCTGCCTGCTGGCGGCCGGCGCGGGGGAGGCTGATCGCCTAGTGGGTGATCTTCACTTCCCACGTCTGCCCACGGCGCAGCAGCGCGGCAAAGTCGGCCGACTTGCCCGTTGCCTGCTTGCGCCCCTGTTCCACCAATGCTTCGTCGAAGCTTGGCCCCGGATTGCAATACAGCACGCCCAGCGCGACCGGAAATTCCGGGAAGGGCATGTCGATCAGCATGTTGGCGATCGCCTTGTTGGTTTCGTCGTGCAGCAGAATGGCGCTGGTGTCGCCGTCTGTCACGTCCACCACTTCAAGGCGCAGGGTCTGGCGGTTCAGGCTAAGGCCCCTGGTGCCGTTCGCAAACAGCATCGGCTTGCCATGTTCCACCCAGATCTGCGTCAGCGGGGCGCTTTTCTTTTCGGTGAACGCTTCGAACACGCCATCGTTATAAACCACGCAGTTCTGGTAGATCTCGATGAAGCTGGTGCCCTTGTGGGCGTGGGCGCGCTTCAGCACTTCGGGCATCTGCTTTTGCGCGGTGTCGATGGTGCGGGCGACGAACCGCCCGCCCGCGCCGATGGCAAAGGCGCACGGCTTGACCGGCTGTTCGAGCGACCCGGCAGGCGACGTGGGCGAGCGGGTGCCGGAACGCGACGTCGGCGAATATTGCCCCTTGGTCAGCCCGTAGATTTCATTGTTGAACAGCAGCACCTGGCAGTCGAGGTTGCGGCGGACCAGATGCAGCATATGGTTGCCGCCGATCGACAGGCCGTCGCCGTCGCCGGTGATCAGCCACACATCGAGCTTGGGGTTTGCAAGCTTCAGCCCGGTTGCGATGGTGGGGGCGCGGCCGTGGATGGTGTGGAAGCCATAGGTTTCCATGTAATAGGGAAAGCGGCTTGAGCAGCCGATCCCCGAAACGAACACGGTGTTGTGCGGTTCGGCGCCGATTTCCGGCAGCGTGCGCTGCACGGCTTTCAGGATCGCATAGTCGCCGCAGCCGGGGCACCAGCGCACTTCCTGGTCTGATGCCCAGTCGTCCGGCTTGGTTGCAGGCGCGATTTTCGTTGTCTCGTTCATGATTTCAGCATCCCGAGAATGGCAGCTTCGATTTCGGCGATCCGGAACGGCTGTCCGGAAACCTTGTTCAGCGAACGGGTGTCCAGCAGGAACTGATCCCTGAGTAGGGTTTTCAGTTGCCCGGTGTTCATTTCCGGCACCAGCACGCGGTCATAGCGGGCCAGAAGCTCGCCCAGGTTGGAAGGCATCGGCCAGATGTGGCGGATGTGAATGTGCGCGACATCGTGGCCTGCCGCGCGCACGCGCTCGACCGCAAGCCGGATCGCGCCATAGGTCGAACCCCAGCCGACGACGGCCAGCGGGCCACGATCGTTGCCGACTTCCACCTTTTGCAGCGGAATGTCGCGCGCGATGCCTTCCACCTTGGCCTTGCGCGTGTCGGTCATCTTCTGGTGGTTCAGCGGCGAATAGTCGATGTCGCCGGTCAGGTAGCCCTTTTCGATGCCGCCGATGCGGTGCATCAGCCCCGGCGTGCCGGGTGTCGCCCACAGGCGCGCCAGCGTCTCTGGATCGCGCGAGAAGGGGTTGAAGCGGCCGCTTTCGGGCACTTCCTCGTGGAACTTCACCGGGAAGGGCGCATAGTCCTTCTCGTCGGGGACGCGCCATGGTTCGGCGGCGTTGGCGATGTAGCCGTCGGTCAGCAGCATCACCGGCGTCATGTATTTCAGGGCGATGCGGCAGGCTTCGATTGCGACTTCGAAACAGTCCGAAGGGCTGCGGGCGGCGATGACGGGCAGCGGCGCGTCGCCGTTGCGGCCATACACCGCCTGGTACAAGTCGGATTGTTCGGTCTTGGTTGGAAGGCCGGTTGATGGGCCGCCGCGCTGCGAGTTTACGATCACCATTGGCAGCTCGGTTATCACGGCAAGGCCGATCGCCTCGGTCTTGAGGGCGATGCCCGGCCCCGACGACGAGGTGACAGCAAGGCTGCCGCCCCAGGCCGCACCGATCGTCGCGCCGATGGCGGCGATTTCGTCTTCGGCCTGGAAGGTGGTCACGTCGAATTCCGGCAGGCGCGCCAGCGCGTGCAGGATCGAGGACGCGGGCGTGATCGGGTAGCCGCCAAAGAACATCGGCAGCCCCGCAAGCCGCGAGCCTGCCACCAGCCCCAGCGCGATGGCGTCGGCGCCGGATACGGTGCGATAGAGGCCGGGGTCTGCCTGCGCAGGGGCAAGCTGATACTGCTTCAGCGGCGCGGCGAGTTCGGCGGTTTCGCCAAAGGCATGGCCGGCGTTCAGTGCGGCGATGTTCGCTTCGCGCAACTGTTCATTCTTGGCGAACTTGTCCGACAGCCAGCGCACCAGCGGCGCCCGGTCGCGGCCGAACATCCACAGCGCCATCCCCAGCGTCCACATGTTCTTGCAGCGCAGGGCGTCCTTGTTGCCAAGCCCGAACGGCTTGACGCTTTCCAGTGTCTGTTTCGAGATATCGAAGGCCAGCAACTGGAAATCTTTCAGGCTGCCGTCTTCCAGCGGATTGGCATCGTAGTGCGCCTTTTTCAGGTTGCGATCGTTGAATTCCCCGCTGTCGGCGATGATCAGGCCGCCCTTGCGCAGCAGCGGCAGGCTTGCCTTCAGCGCGGCGGGGTTCATCGCAACCAGAATGTCCGGCTGGTCGCCGGCGGTTTCGATCCGGCCCGACCCGAAGTTGATCTGAAATGCAGACACGCCGAACAATGTGCCCTGCGGGGCGCGGATTTCAGCGGGGAAGTCGGGGAATGTCGCAAGGTCGTTGCCGGTCAGCGCCGTCGAGAGGGTGAACTGCCCGCCCGTAAGCTGCATGCCGTCGCCGGAATCCCCGGCGAAACGGACCACGATCGATTCCTTCTGCACGATTTCATGCGACGGCTTTTCCTGACCGTCTTCGGCCTTGGCGGCGGTTGCCATGTCCTTCACGCTCTCCGTAGGTGGCGATTGCTGATTCTCTACGACGCTTGTGCGCCGCCGTCCAACCGCCATTTTGTAGCAGCGGCCATGCAGGCGCATCGCGGTGCGTCACGGGCGCTTGCATCCTGTGCCGGGCCGCGCTACAGGCCGCGCCTCGCTAGGTTTTCCTCGGTAGCTCAGCGGTAGAGCATCCGACTGTTAATCGGACGGTCGCAGGTTCGAATCCTGCCCGGGGAGCCAGCGTTCAAGGTGCATCAGGCTGCCGGCCTGCGGGCCGCACCGCCAACCGATGCGTCCCCATCACGGGAATTCGCGAATGAACGTAACGCATCTCTTCGCGACACCGTTCTGGCGCTCGGATCTTGCCGACGATGCGCTTCTGGCGGACCTTGCCCATAGCTGCCGCGTTATCGCCACCGACGACGGCGCCGGACGCCGCTGGAGCCGCGAGAACCGCTATCCCGGCTACACCAGCTATGCTTCGCTTGATGATCTGCCCAAACGCGACCCGGCCTTTGCTGCACTGGCTCGGATACTGGTTCGCCACGCGGCGCGGTTTGCCGAAATAGCGCACATGGATCTGGGCGGCGGCAAGCCAAAACTCAACAGCATCTGGGTGAACATCCTGAAGCCGGGCGGCGGACATAGCGGCCATATCCATCCGCACAGCATCATATCGGGCACCATCTATGTCGAGGTTCCGGAAGGCGGCGCGCCGCTCAGGCTCGAGGATCCGCGCCTGCCGCTGATGATGGCGGCCCCGACCAGGCGGGCCGACGCACCGGCCGAAGCGCAGCCGTTCGTGCTGATGCAGCCTGCCGCCGGGCAGATTTTCCTGTGGGAAAGCTGGTTGCGCCACGAAGTCGTCGCCGGGCACGGCAAAGGCGAACGGGTAAGCATCAGCTTCAACTTTTCCTGAACCGCGCGGCCTCAGGCCAGGGCTGCATCGAGGATCATCAGCCTGACGCTGACCCGATCGCCGACATCCGCACCAAGTTTGCGGCGCACAGATGCCTTTACCGGAAGCACATAAGAGCCTGTGCTTCCGTCAGGGAACAGCGAAGTCTGCCAGCGGATGCCGTCGATGCAGGCTTCCACCCTGACGGAACCCCATCCGCGCGGCGCAAGGAACGAGGCGAGGCGCACTTCATCGGCAAGCGCCGGGTCGAGCGTCAGAAAAATCCAGCTTGGGCGCGCAGCCCACGGCCAAAGCTCTGCCTCGGAGGCGGGGATGGCGGTTGTCACCGTGCGGCCGAGGCGAGCACAGCATCCTTGCGGAAGCGAAATTCCGACGCGCCGCCGTTCAGCAGCCTGACGATCGCATCGATCCGGCCTGCTGCATCACGCTCGATCCGGAAGCGCGCGGCCGGGTCTTCGGCCAGGGCGAAGCTGCTGTCGTCGATCGGTGTGACGGTGCGCTCGGGGCGCTTGCCCAGACGCAGGAACAGGGCGTCGCCGCGCCGGTCGATGGCGATCTCGCCATATTGTCCGGCAAGCCCGGCGGGGGGCGGGGCTGGAGCAAGTTCGGCCTTCAACGTTTCGAGGACGCGGCGGCTGGATGCCGGCAGGGCGGCGCCTTCGGCTTCCAGCGCCCGCACATGCGCGACATGCAATGCCTTTTCCTGCGGCACTGCGATGTCGGGGCGGATGCCGGTTCCTTCCCAGTTGCTGCCGGTGATCGGGTTGATCGGCGTTTCGAAGCTGATGAACACATCGAACCCGTCGCGCGTGTGCTGGCGGCTGCCGGGATTGGCGGCGCCCCATGTGGGTTCGCCGACGACCGTCGCCCGGCCGGCGGCCTGCAACGTATAGGCAAGCGCCTCGGCTGAAGAGGCCGTTCTGGCGCTGACCAGAATGAACAGCGGTGCGTGCGAGCGGGGTGGTTGTGCGGCGCGCACCGGCGAAAGTTCCTGCCGCACCCGGCCGTTGCGGGCCACGAACCGGCTGGCGACTTGCTGCGGATCGGCGACGAAGTGCTGCACCAGATAGCCGACCATGTCGGGCGAGCCGCCACCATTGTCGCGCAGGTCGAGGATCAGGCTCGGTTGCTGTTCGACGAAGGCGAGGGCGGCATCTGCCGCGGCCTGCTGCGGGCTGGAGCGGCCGACGATGCGGGCAAATTCGTCGATCTTCAGATAGCCCACTCCACCGGGCAGCACCCGCGCTTCGACGAAGCCGTGGTTGGCGCGCGCTTCGTCGGCGAAGGCGGCGATCGTCGCTTGCGGCAGCGATGGCGCGTCGGGCGCCCATGTCACCAGAAAGTGGCGGTCGTGCGGTTCCAGCCGCCTTGTGATAGCGGCGGCCAGATCAAGCGGATCGACCAGAGCATCGAATGCGCCGCTATCGGCTGCCTGTTCAAGTTCACCGGCGATCCGCGCGGCCTTTGCCGCATCCAGATAGTCGGACCGGATAAGCCGCGCGATCCGTTGCACAGCCTCTCGCGGGTGCATGGCTGGTGCGCTTTCGTGTGCGCCGGCAGGTGCATGGGCGCCCGCCAGCGCAATCGAACACAAAGCTGCCCCCAGCAGCCGGACGGCCAGGTTGCGCATGTTCTTTCCCCTTGGAAGGATTCCCGGTCCTTCCTCTCCCTTTCGGTATCCTGCCATTCACTTTGCCCTGTGCCAAGCGCCAGTCTTGTGATGCCGGGGCCTGCGTGTCACTTTGCACCCTAAGGGACCAAGGGGAGTGAGATGGCCGAGCTGGAAAATTTCGATGTGGTGATCGTCGGCGCCGGACTGAGCGGTATCGGCGCGGCCTGGCACCTGCAGGACCAGTGCAAGGGCAAAAGCTATGCGATTCTCGAGTCGCGCGATGCGATCGGCGGCACATGGGACATGTTCCGCTATCCCGGCATCCGGTCGGATTCCGACATGTTCACGCTGGGCTACCGGTTCCGCCCGTGGACGGAGCAGAAGGCGATCGCCGACGGCCCGTCGATCCTGAAATATGTCCGCGATACCGCCGCCGAAGCCGAGATCGATCGCCACATCCGATTCCGCCATAAGGTGACGCACGCAAACTTCGACAGCACGACCGGCCGCTGGACGGTCACGGCCGATACGCCAGACGGAGAAAAGCGTTTCCAGTGCCGGATGCTGCTGGTTGCCGCTGGCTATTACAGCTATGAAAACCCGCACAACCCAAGGTTCGAGGGTGAAGAAACCTTCACCAACCCGATCTTTCACGCCCAGCACTGGCCCGAGGATCTTGACTACCGCAATCGCAAGGTCGTCGTCGTCGGGTCGGGGGCGACTGCCGTTACCATCGTGCCGGTGATGGCGCGCGATGCGGCTCATGTGACGATGTTGCAGCGGACACCGACATGGATGGTTTCGCGCCCATCGGAAGACCGGGTGGCGAATTTCCTGCGCCGGGTGCTGCCGCCGATGACTGCCTATAATCTGGTCCGCTGGCGCAATGTGCTGCTGCAACGGCTGATGTTCAAACGCGCGCGCAGCCATCCGCAACAGGTTAACCGCCGACTGACCAACATGCTGCTGAAGGAACTGCCCGAAGATGTGGTGCAGGCGCACTTCCAGCCAAGCTACAATGTATGGGACCAGCGGTTGTGTCTGGTACCGGACAGCGACTTCTTCGATGCGGTAAAGGCAGGCACGGCGTCGGTCGTAACCGATGAAATCGCCTCGGTGGATGCCAAGGGCATCGTGCTTGCTTCGGGTGGGCGGGTCGACGCCGACATCATCGTCAAGGCAACCGGCCTCAGGTTGCAGGTGCTGGGCGGGGCGCAGATTTCGGTCGATGGCACGCCGGTAAATCCGAACGATCGCTATGTCTATCGCGGCATGATGCTGGAAGGGGTGCCGAACCTTGTTTATGTGTTCGGCTACTTCACCGCATCCTGGACGCTCCGGGCCGACCTTACCTGCGAATATGCCTGCCGCCTGTTGCAGGAACTGGACAAGCCGGGGCAGGCAATCGCGACGCCGGTCAGGCGCGTCGAAGTAGAGGACGAGGCGCTGCTGTTGAACGCGGGCTATGTGAAACGGGCAATGGATGTGCTGCCGCGCCAGTCGGGCACCGATCC
>NZ_DBNHFX010000111.1:0-12066 GCF_057137845.1 Sandaracinobacteroides sp.
CCGGCGTCAGGCCCGGCGACACGATGAACCCGGCCCCGGCCGCCATCGCCGCATCCAGATCGCGCACGTTCAAAACCGTTCCCGCGCCGACGATTGCGCCCGGAACCTCTTTCATGCGGGCGATCACCTCCAGCGCGGCAGGGGTCCGCAGCGTCACTTCCAGCACCCGGATGCCGCCCGCGACCAGCGCCTCGGCGATCGGCACGGCATGGGCCGCTTCGTCCACCACCAGCACCGGAATGACCGGCCCGGTCCGCATGATGCGTTCTATCGGCTTCATTGCATTTTCCTTCAGACGTCTTCCCGGTTGAACAGTGCGGCCGCCGCCCCCAGCAGACCGGGTTCCGGGTGGGTGATGTGCAGGATCGGCAGCCCCGACATGCGCATTTCAAACCGCCCCTTGGCAACGAAGCGGGCGTGAAAACCGGAATCCGCCAGCAGATGCCTGACGCGCGGCAGCATCCCGCCGGCCAGCACCACGCCCTGCGCCGCATGGGCAAGCGCCAGATCGCCGGTAACGCTGCCCAGCGCCAGACACCAGCGATCGAACGCCGTTCTTGCCAGCGCGTCGCCGCCCGTCAGCGCCGCTTCCCAAAGCGCGGTGTCGGCGCGGGGGGGAACCGCGCGCCCCTCGATGCTGGCAAGTGCCGCATGGATGTTCACCAGGCCCGGCCCAGACACCAGCCGCTCGACCGAGACGCGGCGATAGCGTTCCCGCAGATGGTGGAGGATCCTGTCTTCCAGACTGTCGAGCGGGGCATAATCGATGTGCCCGCCTTCGGTCGCAACCACGCGCGGATGCCTGCCCGTCAGCAGCAGCGCCACGCCAAGGCCGGTTCCCGGCCCGACGACGCTGACCGCCCCTTCGGCCGGAAGCGGCGCGTCCGGGCCGGCCAGATGTTCGAACATGTCCGGCGGGCAGACGGAAACCGCATGCGCGACTGCGGCAAAATCGTTGATGAACAGCGCCTCGTCGAGGCCAAGCTGTGCGGCCGCCGTCGCCGGGCGGATCGCCCACGGGTTGTTCGTCAGCTTCAGCAGGTCGCCTTCGATCGGGCAGGCAACCGCTATCGCCGCCCGCGCAGGTGCTGCCCGCCCCAGCCGGCCGCGATAGGATTGCACCGCCGTTTCCAGGCTGGCGAAATCCGCAACCTTCAGCTTCGCTTCGTGGCCAAGCAGGATTCGACCATCGGCGGCGCGCGTCGCGATGGCAAAGCGCGCGTGGGTTCCGCCGATATCGGCCGCCAGCACCTCGGTCAGCGGCATCAGAGCCCCGCCGCGTTCAGAAACGGCGACGCGCCACGTTCGGCGCCTTCGGCCGACTGCCGGAACAGCGCAAAAAGTTCACGCGCGGTTCCATGCGCATCGGCCGGAATCGGCGCGGGCGTTCTAGCGTTGAAGGCCGCTTCATCGACCAGCACATCCACCTGCCCATCGTTCGCGCACAGGCGGATCATGTCGCCGTCACGCACACGCGCCAGCGGGCCGCCTTCGTGGGCTTCGGGCGTCAGGTGGATCGCCGACGGCACCTTGCCGCTGGCGCCCGACATGCGCCCGTCGGTCAGCAGCGCCACGCGGAATCCCCGGTCCTGCAACACGCCAAGCGGTGGCGTCAGTTTGTGCAGTTCGGGCATGCCGTTGGCGCGCGGCCCCTGAAAGCGCACCACGACCACCACGTCGCGGTCAAGTTCGCCCGCCTTGAACGCGGCGGTGACTGCGGCCTGATCTTCGAATACGCGGGCAGGCGCTTCGATCGTCCAGCGTTCCGGCTCGACTGCGCTCGTCTTGAAGATGCCGCGCCCCAGATTGCCCTGCACAAGCCGCATCCCGCCATCCGCCCGAAACGGGTGTGCGACCGGCCGGATGATGGTTTCGTCGCGGCTTTTCGCCGGTGCCGGACGCCACACCAGTTGGCTATCGTCCAGATCCGGTTCAAGCGCATAATCGCCAAGATCGGCACCGGCGACTGTAAGGATATCGCGGTGCAGAAGGCCCGCATCCAGCAGTTCGGTGATCGTGAACGCCATGCCGCCTGCGGTGTGAAACTGGTTCACGTCGGCCTTCCCCGAAGGATAGACATGCGCCAGCAGCGGCACCACCGCCGACAACTGGTCCATGTCCTCCCAGTCGATCAGGATGCCTGCCGCGCGCGCTATCGCCGGCAGGTGAATCGCATGGTTGGTCGATCCGCCCGTCGCCAGCAGGCCGACGATCGCATTCGCAATCGCCCTTTCATCGACACAATGGCCCAGTGGGCGCCAGTCCTTGCCGCCGTGGCCGATCCTCGTCAGTTGATGGACGGCCGCGCGCGTCAGTTGCTGGCGCAGCGGCGTCGCCGGGTGCACAAACGCAGCACCGGGCATGTGCAGGCCCATGACTTCCATCATCATCTGGTTGGAATTGGCCGTGCCATAAAAGGTGCAGGTGCCCGGCGCATGATAGGCCGCCGATTCTGCGTCCAGCAGTTCCGACCAGTCGGCCTTGCCCTCGGCGTAGCGCTGGCGGACGGCCGCCTTGTCGGAATTGGAAAGCCCCGACGGCATCGGCCCGGCCGGCACCAGAATCGTCGGCAGATGCCCGAACCTGAGCGCGCCCATCAGCAGCCCCGGCACGATCTTGTCGCAGACGCCCAGCAGCGCAACGCCTTCGAACATGCCGTGCGACAGCGCAACCGCCGTCGACAGCGCGATGGTGTCGCGGCTGAACAGGCTCAACTCCATGCCGCTCTGGCCCTGGGTCACGCCGTCGCACATCGCCGGCACACCACCGGCCACCTGTGCCGTCGCGCCCGCCTCGCGCGCCCAGACCTTCATCTGTTCGGGATAGCGGCCGAACGGCTGATGCGCCGACAGCATGTCGTTATACGAGGTGACGATGCCGATGTTGAACGCCCGCCCCTCCTTCAGCGTCTGCTGGTCCTGCTCGGCGGCGGCGAACGCGTGCGCCAGATTGGAACAGCCCAGCACTTCACGCCGGACGCCCTTTTCCGATTCGCGTGCGATCAGTTCGAGATAGCGGCCGCGGCTATCGCGAGAGCGTTTGACGATACGCGCAGTGACGGCTTCGAGAACGGGATTGAGCGGCATTTCAGGGGCACCAGTGGATGTCGATCGCCTGGTTGGCGTCGGCCAGTACCCGCCCGATCGGATAACGGGAACCAGCGCCTTCCTTCAGGGCCGTTTCCAGCACCTTGCGCTTTTCCTTGCCCTGAATCGAAATCAGCACCGATCGCGCAGAGACGATCGCCGACCGCGTCAGCGTGACACGGGCAACCGGCGCCTCGGCCGGCAGCGGATCCGGCGTCACGCCGACCGCCCGATGCGGCGCAGTCAGGGCGGCATCGAGATCAGGGCCGGAAAAGATCGACGCGGTATGCCCGTCGGCGCCCATGCCCAGCCAAACCAGATCGAGCGGCCAGTGGATCGCCTGCAGCCGCGCATCGGCCGCCCGCCCGGTGTCGGCGACCGAAAGATCGCCGCCCGACAGCGGCAACACCCTGGCGCCCAGCGGCAGGAAGCGTTCGGCAAGCATCCGCACGTTCGACATCGGGTCGGTGACAGGCACCAGACGCTCGTCGGTCGGCAGCAATGTAACCGATTTCCACTTCAGCTTTGCCGCGCACAGCAGATCGAGAGCGGCCTGCGGCGTGCGGCCGCCGGGAAACGCCGCCACCGCATCGCCGCGCGCATCGAGCGCGGAATCGATCAGAAAACGGACATCGCCCGCCACGGCCTCGGCCATGTCGTCAGCGTCGTCATATTCCCACCATTCCACCTCGATCATTCGGCTATCCTTTGAAACGGCACCCGCGCCACCTTCACGCCTGCACCCCTAGTCGTTCCAGCTTGCGTTGTCGCGTTCGATAAGCGCGATCGCAGCCGATGGCCCCCAGCTACCGGCGGTATAGGGGCGCGGCTGCATGCCGTTCGCTGCCCATCCCGCGCGGATCGAATCGATGAACGCCCATTGCGCCTCTACCTCGTCGCGGCGGACGAACAGGGTCTGCCGCCCCTCGATCAGGCTCAGCAGCAACTGCTCATAGGCGATCCGCCGCCGCGCCTCGGCAAAGGCGTTGCGCTGGTCGATGTCCAGCGACACTTCGCGCAGCCGGGTTCCGCCCTGGTCCAGCCCCGGCACCTTGGCCATCAGCTTCAGTGAAATATTCTCGTTCGGTTGCAGGCTGATCAGCATCCGGTTCGCCAGCAGGCCCTGCACATGCTCGCCAAAGATCGAGTGCGGCACCGGCTTGAAATCAATCAGGATTTCCGACTTCCTGACCGCCAGCCGCTTGCCCGTCCGCAGATAGAAAGGCACGCCCTTCCAGCGCCAGTTGTCGATGTGGGCTTTCAACGCCACGAACGTCTCGGTGCCGCTGGGGCGGCCCAGTTCGTCGGCGTAGGCCGCGACCGGCTGCCCGTCGATCGCTCCCGCCACATACTGACCGATCACACTATGGGTCTGTGCGGTCGCGCCGTCGATCGGCCGCAACGACCGCAGCACCTTCACCTTTTCGTCGCGCACGCTTTCCGCGTCCGACCGGGCCGGAGGCTCCATCGCCACCAGCGCCAGAAGCTGCAACATGTGATTCTGCACCATGTCGCGCAGCGCGCCGGCGCCGTCGTAGAAATCGACCCGCCCTTCCAGCCCCACGGTTTCAGCAACGGTGATCTGCACATGCGATATCGCATCCGCCCGCCACAGCGGCTCGAACAGGGTGTTGGCGAAACGCATCGCCAGCAGGTTCTGCACGGTCTCCTTGCCCAGATAATGATCGATGCGGAATATCCGCTGCTCGGGGAAAGCGGCGGCGACGGCATCGTTGATTTCGGCCGATGTCGTAAAATCGGTGCCCAGCGGCTTTTCCAGCCCGATCCGCACGTTCGGCCCGGCAAGGCCCGCCGCCTGCAACCCGGCGATCGTGGGTTTGAACAGCGATGGTGCAGTCGAGAGGAAGATCGAAATCTGCTCGGTGGTGCAGCCGTCCGTGCCACAGGCGGCGTCGCGCAGGCGGTGGAAACCCGCCATGTCGGTTGCGTCGAGCGGCACATAGAACAACTGGCGCAGGAACGAAGCGGCCTTGTCGTCGTCGCCAAGCCCGGCGGCCACATGCGGGGCGATCGCCCTGGCTGCCATCGCCCGGAACGCTTCGTCGTCGTGCGGCGAACGGGCCGTGCCGACGATCCGCACGTCGGCCGCCAGCAGCCCGTCGACCGAAAGGCCATAGAGCGATGGCAGGAGCATCCGCCGCGAAAGATCGCCGGTCGCACCAAAGAGCAGAACTGCCGTCACAATCTTCTCCGCCTGTGCAGCCATCCCCGGCCGCGCCAGCCATCTGGACCATCGACGTGCGGATGTGAAGCCACCCGTAACGACATGCGACGACCCGGCACCGGCGGCGGCGTGCGCTGCCTGCACACAGGCTGTTGCGAGCGCGCCTGCCCTCAAGTATCAGGTCCGGCATTTCATCTTCCGTTGCATCGTGGTGTTGCATCGCAAAACGCAAAGGGTTCAACCGCGTGGCCTCCGCCGTAAGTGCCGTTCCATCCGCCGCCCGCATGGCCATGATCGACAGCCAGCTGAAGCCGTGCGGCGTCATCTCGCCGCGCGTGTCGGCCGCCTTCTTCGAGGTCGAGCGCGAACGCTTCGTCGCCGCCGGGCGGCAGGGCCTTGCCTATGTCGATGCGCCGCAGCCCCTGGGTGAAGGCCGCGAACTGCTGGCGCCGCTCAGCCTCGGCCGTCTTGTCGAGGAAGCCTCGATCCAGCCCGCTGACCGGGTTCTGATCGTGGGCGCCGCAACCGGCTACTCCGCCGCCATCGTCGCGTCGCTCGGCGCTTCTGTCGTGGCGCTCGAATGCGATGCCACCCTTGCAGCGCAGGCGCGGGAAAATCTGGCCAGCCTCTCCACGACGGTCGTCGTCGAAGGCCCGCTGGACAAGGGCTGGGCCGAAGCTGCGCCCTATACCCTGATCCTGATCGACGGCGCAGCCGAAACGCTGCCCGCCGAACTGGTCGCCCAACTGGCCGAGGGGGGCCGGTTGCTGGCGATCATCGTTGGCAACGATGGCGTAAGCCGTGCCGCACAAGGCGTGAAACGGGCCGGGCAGGTGCAGCCCGAACCCTTCGCCGAGGCGCCCGGCGCCATCCTGCCGTCCTTTGCGAAGGCGCCCGCCTTCCGCTTCTGAAAGCCCCCTCATGCTGAAACATGTTCTTCTGGCGTCCGTCCTGATCGCTGCGCCCGCGTCCGCTGAAACCCTGGCCGATGCGATTGCCGCCGCCTACCAGACCAACCCGACCATCGGGGCCGCACGGGCGCAACTGCGACAGACCGACGAGGCTGTACCGATCGCCGCCGCCGGCATGCGCCCCAAGCTCGACCTCACCGGAGACTTCACGCAGCAACTGACCCATGACGTCCGCTCGGCCGGGCAACTGTGGCGCGGCGGTGTGGCACTGCGCCAGCCCATCTATCAGGGCGGGCGTGTGCGCGCTGGCATCTCGGCGGCCGAAGCGCAGATCGCAGCGCAGCGGGCGCGCCTTCGCGCTACCGAATATCAGGTGATCGTCGACACCGCGACCGCCTACGCCGATGTGCTGAAGACCGACGCGCTGGTCACCCTGAACGAGGGGCAGGAACAGTTGCTGATCCAGCAGTTGCGCGCCTCGCAGGACCGTTTCCAGGTCGGCGACCTGACCCGCACCGACGTCGCGCAGAGCGAAGCCGCGCTGGCGCAGGCGCGCGCCGGGCTTCAGGGCGCGCGCGCCCAGCGGACGCTGGCGCGGCAGGCCTATCGCCGCCTCGTCGGGCACGACCCGGTGGATCTGCAACCGCTGCCGGCGCTGACCAGGCTTCCCGACACCGACGAAGAAGCGCGCAATCGCGCGTCGGACGGCAACGCCAATCTGGCCGCCGCCCGGTTCGCCGAAAAGGCGGCAGGCGAGAACGTTCGCGTTGCGAAGGCCGGACATGGCCCGTCGGTGGCGCTGAATGCCGGCGCGCTTTATGTGCATGGAACCGACACCGTGGCGGCGCTTACGGGTTTCACGCCATCGCTTGGCGTGACCGCCAGCATGCCGCTGTTTTCGGGGGGGCTGATCCCGGCGCAGGTCCGGCAGGCGCAGGCGGCGCAAAGCCAGGCGCTGGAAAACATCACCTATGCCGAACGCACTGCAGTAGAGGCGGCAACCGACTATTTCGGCCTGTTGCGCACTTCGGAAGCCCTGATCGAATCAGCCAAGGCGCAGATCAGCGCCAACGCGCTCGCTGCCGAAGGGGTAAAGCAGGAAAACCTCGTCGGCAGCCGCGACGTGCTGGACGTGCTGAACGCCGAACAGTTGCTGCTGAACTCGCGCGTAAGCCTCGTGCAGGCCGAGCGCGACCGCTACGTCAACGCCTACAACCTGTACATGGTGATGGGCGCGCTTGAAGATGTGCTGGATGGTGCGCCTATCGGCCGCTATGATGTCGAGGCCAATGCCAAAAGGGTTCGCGGCAAGGGCTGGCAGGAATTCGGCTATGATCCGGATCCGCAAAAAGATCGCACTCGCAACCAGGCGCCGCCGTTGGTGGGGCCACGGCAATGAACCGGACCCGATGAACCGCAAAGCGCTCGACCCGAACCTGGCCTCGATCCTCGACTCGATCCGCGCAACGGTCAGCGCTGACGAGCCGCCGGTAAGGCTCGTCCACCCGGAACCCGACGATCGGCCGGCGGCCGAACCAATAGCCGCCGCGCCCGATGCAACATTGGCCGACACCGACGCCCAGCCCGCCGCCCGCAAGGCCAGGGCCGCGCGCAAGGCCGGGCCGGTACCGCAGGCAGAAGGACGCTCGGTCGAGGAGTTTCTGGCCGAACTTATCCGGCCGCAGGTGAAAGACTGGCTGGACGCGCACCTGCCGGAACTGATCCAGAAGATGGCGGCCGATGAAATCGCCCGCCTGATCGGCACCAAATAGGCGGCGCGCCAGCCGCGATCACGATCGCCGCAGTGTTGAACCTTCCCATGGGCGCGGCCACGGGCTAATCCCCGCGCCATGCTCGAGAAGACTTTCACGCCCGCCTCTATCGAAACGCGCTGGTATCAGCACTGGGAAGATTCGCAGGCTTTCCGCCCGGCGCGCCCCGATGCGCGACCCTACACCATCGTGCTGCCGCCGCCCAACGTCACAGGCACGCTGCATATCGGCCATGCGCTGAACCAGACGCTGCAGGACATCCTGATCCGCTGGCAAAGGCTGAAAGGCGCCGACGCGCGCTGGATCGTCGGCACCGATCACGCCGGCATCGCAACGCAGATGGTGGTCGAGCGGACGCTGGCCGGCGACGGGCAGACGCGGTCGGGGCTGGGCCGCGATGCGTTTCTGGCGAAAGTCTGGGAATGGAAGGCGCAGTCCGGCGGCGCCATCACCCGGCAGATGCGGCGGCTGGGCGCAAGCTGCGACTGGCAGCATGAACGCTTCACCATGGACGAGGGCTTCAGCAAGGCCGTCAGCCATGTGTTCGTGACGCTGCACCAGCGTGGACTGATCTATCGCGACAAGCGGCTGGTGAACTGGGATCCGAAATTCCAGACGGCGATTTCCGATCTGGAAGTCGAAACCCGCGAGGTGCAGGGCCATTTCTGGCATCTGCGCTATCCGCTGGCCGACGGATCGGGCCATCTGGTGGTGGCGACCACCCGCCCGGAAACCATGCTGGGCGACACGGCGGTCGCGGTGAACCCCGAGGACGAACGCTACCGCCACCTGATCGGGCAGGAAATCGCCCATCCGCTGACGGCAAGGCGCATCCCCGTCATCGCCGACGAATGGGCCGACCCCGAACTGGGATCGGGTTGCGTAAAGATCACCCCGGCGCATGATTTCAACGACTGGGCCGTCTATGAACGCCACCGCCAGATCGGCTGGATCAACGTCCTCGACGCCAACGCCCGTATCCTGACGGACGATGACAGCATCCCCGAAGCCTATCGCGGCCTCGACAGGTTCGAGGCGCGCAAGCGCATCGTCGCCGATCTCGACTCCCTCGGCCTCCTCGAACGGATCGAGGACAAGCCCGTGCAGGTTCCGCACGGCGATCGTTCGGGCGTCGTCATCGAGCCGTGGCTGACCGATCAATGGTATGTCGATGCGGCAAAGCTTGCCGTCGACGCGCGCGACGCAGTCGCCGACGGACGCACCGGTTTCGTGCCGAAGACCTGGGAAAAAACCTATTTCAACTGGATGGACAACATCCAGCCATGGTGCATTTCGCGCCAGCTCTGGTGGGGGCATCGCATACCGGCATGGTACACGCCCGACGGGCAGGCGATCGTCGCCGAAACCGCCCGAGAAGCGCAGGCCATCGCCGGTGCCGGCGTGCCGCTCAGGCAGGACGAAGACGTCCTCGACACATGGTTTTCCTCGGGGCTGTGGCCGTTCGCGACGCTCGGCTGGCCGCAACAGTCCCCTGACCTCGACCGCCACTTTCCGGGCGACGTGCTTGTCACCGCGTTCGACATCATTTTCTTCTGGGTCGCCCGGATGATGATGCAGAGCCTCGAACTCACCGGCAAGGCGCCGTTCCAGACAGTCTATTGCCACGGCCTTGTGCGCGATTCCAAAGGCCAGAAAATGTCGAAGTCGAAGGGCAACACCGTCGACCCGCTCGACCTCGTCGATCGCTATGGCGCCGATGCGCTTCGCTTCACGCTGGCGGCGTCGGAAGCGCAGGGCCGCGATGTGAAGTTCGATGAAAAGCGGGTGGAAGGCTATCGCAACTTCGCCACCAAGCTGTGGAACGCGGCCCGTTTCGCGCAATCGCAGGGGATCCGTGCTTCCGGATCAGACACGCCGCCACCGGCAACGCACCCGGTCAACGACTGGATTCTGGCGGAAACCGCAAGGGCCGCCACCAGCGCCGAAGCCGCGCTGCAGGCGCTACGGTTCGATCAATATGCGCTTGGCCTTTACCATTTCGTCTGGAGCATCTTCTGCGACTGGTATCTGGAACTGGCAAAGCCGCTGCTCGCCGAAGAAGGCCCGCTTGCCGATGAAACCCGTGCGGTCGCAGGCTGGGTGCTGGACCGCATCCTGCTGCTGCTGCACCCGGTCATGCCGTTCCTGACCGAGGAGCTTTGGCATGCGCTGGGTGATCGCAGCCACGACCTCATCGTCGGCCAATGGCCAGCCACCGGCCCTGCCGTCACGGCGAATGCCGAAGGCAACGAAATCGGCTGGCTGATCGACCTGATCTCGGCCATCCGCTCGGCCCGCACCGAACTGAACGTGCCGCCCGGCGCAAGGCTTGCGCTGCATGCCGTAGAAGACGATCCGGAATCGCTTGCCCGGCTTGCGCGTCATCGTCCGGCGCTGGAACGGCTTGCGCGCATCGGAACCATCGAAGCCGGCCCGGCACCGGCAGGTGGTGCTGCACAGGTGGTGGTTGGCGGGCGCACCTATGCGCTGCCGCTTGCCGGCGTGATCGACCTTGCGGCCGAACGCGCCCGCCTGGAAAAAGCCGCGGCACAAGCCGCAAAGGAAGCGTCGGCGCTGGCCCAGCGCCTTGCAAACCCCGGCTTTCTGGAACGCGCAAATCCCGAGGCAGTGGAAAAGGCGCGCGAGGACCACGCTGCCAGAACCGCCGAAGCAGAACGCCTGCGCGCTGCCCTCGGGCGGCTGGGCTGAGGTCGCTGCATTTACCGCAGATGTGTCGATAATTTTTACAGGCAGGCAAAATGCCTGCATATTAAAGCATTGAATATAAACGAACTCATAAATGGCATGATAGTTGCAGTTGCCTTCAGGCCGGCATGGTGGCTGCCCGATGTGCCCGGCGTGACGAGGGAACGCGAACGTCGCGGCTCGCACGGGAAGGTCTGAGGAGACACCATCATGCTGAAGAAATTTCTGCTTGCAGTAAGCGCGCTGGCCTCGGTGCCGGCGATTGCCGCAACCAATGTGCCCCTGCCGAGCAACGCCTACATCACCATGGGCGGCCTCGACTGGGCCTGGGCGGCGCCGCTGCCGCACAGCAGCTTCACCAACCCGCTCAGCTATCAGGGCGGCCTGGGCTGGCGCCTGCCGACTGCGGCCGAACTGGCGGCAGCCCCGCTGGCAACCGACTTTCTGTTCGCTGGCGGGAATGTTCCGTTCAATGGCTCGGACCCAATTAGCGGTTCGACTTTCTCGGCCACGAACGGCGCCTACACCGGCGACGGTGCCTGCGCAGCCGGATACTTCGACACCCAGTACACCCACTGCGACTGGCAGGACGGCCTTGGCCAGACCTATGGCCCGTGGGCGGGAATGCCGAATGCATACAGCTTCGCCGAACAGCTCTATGTGCGCGATGCTTCGGGTGCCATTCCGGAACCCGCCACCTGGGCGATGCTGATCGTCGGCTTCGGCCTCGTCGGCTTCGCCGCACGGCGGAACTCGGCCCCCGCGCTGGCCTGACCGCGTTTTCGTCAATGGATCGGGGCGTCGGCGCACATGCGTCGGCGCCCCTTTCAATGCGTGGGTGGCAGCAACGGAACGGGTTCGTCCGACCGGGGTGCAGACGGCGCCCCGCGCACCAGCAGCAAATACATCACCGGCGTCACCACCCGGCTCAGGATGGTCGAGGAAATCAGCCCCCCGATGATCACCCACGCCAGCGGTGAATACAGCCCCGAACCCGACAGCGCCAGCGGCAGCAACGCCAGCACGGCAGTCACGCTCGTCAACAGGACGGGCAGGAAGCGCACTTCACCCGCCTTCTCGATGGCGTCGCGCAGGCCCATGCCCTGCTGGCGCAACTGCGTCGTGAAATCGACCAGCAGGATCGAGTTCTTGATCTCGATGCCGATCAGGGCCACGAACCCGATGATCGCCGTATAGCTGATGGAATTGCCGGTCAGGAACAGGGCGATCAACCCGCCGAACATGCCCAGCGGTATCACGCCCGCCACCACGATCGTTTCCCGGAAGCGGCCGAATTCCAGTACCAGGATGGCGAAAATGCCGAACAGCGCCAGCAGGATCACGCCGCCCATGCCGCCGAAACTCTTGGTTTCGGCCAGCGCCTCGCCGCCCTGCTTCAGCGAATA
>NZ_DBNHFX010000112.1:0-15238 GCF_057137845.1 Sandaracinobacteroides sp.
GTGCCCGCTAGTCGCTGCCCATGGCTGCATCACTGGTGGAAGAAGGCCCCTGGCAGGGGTGGCACGCATGGCACGCAAGGCCCGAAGGGCGCTTCATCGACGGGCTGGGCGATGTCTATTACCGCGAGGAAGCGCCGGGTGTTCTGGCAGCCATCGAAACCGGAAAGCGGCATGCAAATGGCCTCGGGTTTCTGCATGGCGGTTTTCTGATGGCCTTCGTCGATGTGACGATGTTCGCAACCATCCGCCACATGCTCGGGCAGTCGGCGGGCGTCACATTGCAATGCTCGACCGATTTCATCGGCGGCGGCGCGGTCGGCAAGGTGCTGGAAGGGCGCGGGCGGATCGTCAAGGAAACCGGCAAGCTGGTGTGGGTGGCGGGCACACTGACGCAGGACGATGGCGCGGCGCTGGTCTGCCAGTGGCACGGAATGCTCCGCAAGGTGCCGAGAAACCCGCAGCGATGAGCAGCATATCGTCGGCCTACGAGGCGCTGGTCGCTTCGGGCGAGTTGCGCCCGGACGCGGCGCAGCAGGCCGTTGCAGCGCGCCTTTCAGTGCTTGCTTCGGCGCTGGAGGTGCCACCGCTCAAACGCGGGTTTCTGGCCGGCCTGTTCCACCGTAACGATGCACCGGCAAGGCCGCGCGGGCTGTATCTGTGGGGCGGGGTAGGGCGCGGCAAGTCCATGTTGATGGACCTGTTTTTCACCCATACCGGCTTCGAGCCGAAAATCCGCATTCACTTCCACCAGTTCATGCTGGAAACCCATGCGCGCATCGCCAAAGCGCGGGAAATCCATCCGGGCGATCCGATCCCGGTCGTGGCGCAGGGCTGGGCTGACGAAGCGCGGCTGTTGTGCTTTGATGAACTGCATGTAACCAACATCGCCGACGCGATGATCCTGTCACGGCTGTTCACGGCGCTGTTCGATACGGGAGTAACTGTTGTTACCACCTCGAACCGTACGCCCGACGACCTCTATCGCAATGGCCTGAACCGGGAATTGTTCCTGCCCTTCATCGCGCTGCTGAAGCGCGAGCTGGACATCATCCCGCTGGATGGGCCCGTCGATTACCGGCTGCACCGCATGGGCGGCATGCCGACCTATTATGCGCCGAACGGGCCGGACGCGACCAGGGCGCTTTCGGAACTGTTCTTCCGCCTGACCGATTTTCCAGTCGAGGATCGGGATCATGTGCCGACGGCCGACCTCGATGTCGGCGGCGGGCGGCTGCTGCATGTGCCAAAAAGCCTGAAGGGGGTCGCGGTGTTTTCGTTCCGGCGCCTTTGTTCCGAAGCGCGGGGCGCAGCCGACTATCTGGCGATCGCGCGCGCCTATCACACGGTCATACTGGTTGGCGTTCCGGTGATGGGCCGGGAAAACCGCAATGAAGCCGCGCGTTTCGTCACGCTGATCGATGCCCTCTATGAATGGCGCTGCAAGTTGCTTATGGCGGCCGACGCGCCGCCCGAAGGCCTGTATCCCGCAGGCGACGGCCATTTCGAGTTCGAGCGCACGGTTTCCCGGCTGATGGAAATGCAATCGGCTGATTACCTCGCGGAAGGGCATGGTTTGCGCGCGTGAACGCACGGCGATCCTAGCCTATTCCCCAAGTTGAATGCACTTCGAGTGCCAAATAGAAGCTGAGCACATGGAACGAGTCCGAAAGAGCATCTTCCCGGCCCTCCTCGGGGTGATTGCCGTTCTTGTCGTGGGTTTCGGCCTGTGGTGGTTCCTCGAGGGGCGCTACTGGGAATCGACCGACAACGCCTATGTCGAGGCCGACATGGCGGTCATCGCCGCCAAGGTTCCGGGCTATGTCGCGTCGGTAGAAGTCGGCGATAACCAGCCGGTAAAGGCCGGGCAGCCGCTGGTCCGGATCGTCGACGCCGACTATCGCGCCGATCTTGCCCGCGCAGAAGCCGAGGAAGAGCGCCTGCTGCGCGAACGCGGTGCTGCAGGCGCAAGGGTTTCAGCGCAGGGCGGCGCAATCGATCAGGCGCGCGCCGCGCTCGATGCAGCTATCGCGCAGGCCAGCCGGGCTGCTGCCGACGAAAAGCGGGCCGAGGATCTTCTGAAGCAGGGTTTCACCACCCGCGCTGCGGTCGATGCCCGCCGGGCGGAAGCGGCCTCTGCCGACGCGCAAGTTGCCGAGCGCAAAGCCGCAGTCGCCGCCGCCCAGTCCGCGCGCGAAGCCGCAAGCGGCAGCGCCGGCGGGGCGGATGCAGCGCAAAAAGCGGCACATGCGGCAACCGAGGCTGCCCGGCTCGACCTTGAGAATACCGTCATCCGCGCGCCTTTCGACGGCATCGTCGGCAACCGCTCGGTCCGCCGTGGGCAGTTTGCCCGGCAGGGTGCGCAACTGATGGTGGTCGTCCCGGTCGAGGAAGCGTTCATTCTGGCAAACTTCAAGGAAAGCCAGCTTCGCAACATGAAGCCGGGGATGCCGGTCGAGGTGGAACTGGATATTGCGCCCGATCACCGGCTGAAGGGCCGGATCGACAGTTTTTCTCCCGCATCCGGTTCCCGTTTCTCGGTCATTCCTCCTGAGAACGCGACGGGGAATTTCACCCGTATCGTCCAGCGCGTGCCGGTGAAGGTCCTGCTCGATCGTCCACTGCCCGCGGATGTCCGCCTCGTGCCCGGCACATCGGCCAGGATCAGCGTCGACCTCCGCAATAGCCCCGCCGGATGACGAGCGTCGCCGACGCGCTGCCCGCGCCCCAGCCGCCGGCTGCCATGGCGTCGGATGCGGGGCCGGACGCAGCATCGTTTTTCGCATTCATCCTGATGTCGCTCGGCATGTTCATGGCCATCCTCGACATCCAGATCGTCGCGGCGTCGCTGGGGCAGATTCAGGCGGGGCTTTCGGCGTCGGCCGACGAAATCGCCTGGGTGCAGACCAGTTACCTGATCGCCGAAGTGGTGATGATCCCACTTTCCGGCTTTTTGTCGCGTGCGCTGGGCATCCGCATGCTGTATGTGCTGTCGTGTGCGGGTTTCACGCTGGCAAGTCTCGCCTGCGCGATGATGACATCGATCGAGGGGATGATCGTTGCGCGGGCCTTTCAGGGCTTCGTCGGCGGCGCGATGATCCCGACGGTTTACGCCGCATCGTTCCTGATGTTCGGGCGCGGGCGTCAGTTGCGGGTAACAGTCGGCATCAGCTTCATCGTCACGCTGGCGCCCACCATCGGCCCGGTTCTCGGTGGGTGGATCACCGCGATCTTCCCGTGGCACTGGCTGTTCCTGATCAATGTGATTCCGGGCGTGTTCATCACGGTGGGCGTGCTGCTGCTGGTGCGCCTGCCGGATCAGCCGAACCCGTCGCTCCTCAGGCGGATCGATCTCGTCGGGCTGGTTGCGCTGTCGGTGTTCTGCGGCGGCGTGGTTTTCGTGCTCGAGGATGGCGCCCGGCGCCAGTGGTTCGAGGATGAGGCGATACGCCGCATGGCGATGGCGGTCGCGGTTTGCGCGGTCGTGCTGTGGTGGCGGATCCGGCATGCACCGGAACCGATCATTTCGTTGAAGCCATTCACCAACCTGAACTTCGCGGCCGGTGCGTGGATGGGGGCGGTGTTCGGAATCGGCCTGTATGGGCTGGTCTATCTCTATCCGCTGTATCTGGACCGGGTGGCGGGGATGTCGTCGGCGCAGATCGGCACGACCGTGTTCGTGACCGGGATGTTCATGTCGCTGTCGGCGCCGGTTTCCGGCTATCTCTCGAACCGGACGGACCCGCGCATCGTCGCGTCGATCGGCTTCCTGTTGCTGGCAGCTTCTACCTGGATGACAACAGACCTTACCAACCAATGGCGTTTCAACGAATTTTTTATTCCGCAGATGCTGCGCGGCACCGGCATCATGTTCTGCATCCTGTCAGTCAGCGTGATGGCGTTCGCAACATTGCCGCAGGAATATATCAAAGATTCGACGGGCCTGTTCACGCTGATGCGCAACATGGGGGGCGCGGCCGGAATCGCGCTGATCAACACGATCCTGCAAGTGCGCACCAACATGCACCAGGCAAGGCTGGCCGAGTCGGCCAATCCGGGGCGGGCGGAAATCGCCGAGCGGCTGGAAGGCATGGCCACGATGGCGACATCGCGCGGCATGGCCGACCCCGACAGCTTTGCAATCCGCGCGCTGGGTATGACCATCCGCAAGGAGGCCATGGTGATGGCGATGGCGGATGCGTTCCTGATCCTGTCGGTGATCTTTGTCGTTTCCGCCATCATTCCGGCGTTCCTGAAACGCCCCGGCACCTTTGCAGACCCCTTGCCCGACGCCCACTGAAACGCCGGGCGGGGGATTGAGCGGTTGACGCTGGCGAAAGGGCGGGTCTATCGCCTCGGCGCACTTGCAACATCATCCAAGAGGAATCCCATGGCACGCAGGAAGATTGCCCTCATCGGCGCAGGAATGATCGGCGGCACGCTCGCCCATCTGATCGGGCTGAAGGAACTGGGCGACGTCGTCCTGTTCGACATCGCCGAAGGAACCCCGCAGGGCAAGGCGCTGGACCTTGCGCAATCCGCCCCGGTCGATGGCTTCGACGTGAAGCTGCGCGGCGCCAACGACTATGCCGACATTGCGGGCGCCGACGTGTGCATCGTCACCGCCGGCGTGCCGAGGAAGCCCGGCATGAGCCGCGACGACCTGCTGGGCATCAACCTGAAGGTGATGAAGGCCGTTGGCGAAGGCATCAAGGCGCATGCGCCGGACAGCTTTGTCATCTGCATCACCAACCCGCTGGATGCGATGGTGTGGGCGCTGCGCGAATTCTCGGGCCTGCCGCACAACAAGGTGGTCGGCATGGCCGGCGTGCTTGATTCGGCGCGCTTCCGCCACTTCCTTGCCGAAGAATTCAACGTGTCGGTCAGGGACGTGACAGCGTTCGTGCTTGGCGGCCACGGCGATACCATGGTGCCGGTCGTCGAATACTCGACGGTTGCGGGCATCCCGATCCCCGACCTGATCAAGATGGGCTGGACGACGAAGGAAAAGATCGACGCCATCGTCCAGCGCACCCGTTCGGGCGGAGGAGAGATCGTGGGCCTGCTGAAGACCGGTTCGGCCTATTATGCGCCGGCCGCATCGGCGATTTCGATGGCCGAAAGCTACCTGAAGGATCAGAAGCGCGTGCTGCCCTGCGCCGCGCACCTGTCGGGGCAGTATGGCGTCGATGGCCTGTATGTGGGTGTTCCAGTGGTGATCGGCGCCGACGGTGTCGAGCGCATCGCCGAAATCGCCCTGAACGCCGAAGCCAGGGCCAATTTCCAGGTCTCGGTCGACGCGGTGAAGGAACTGCTGGTAGCCTGCAAGGGCATCGAACCTTCGCTTGGCTGAGGTGTACGGCTGAATCCGAAACGGGTTTCTCGATCAAGGAATTGATATGAACATCCATGAGTATCAGGCGAAGGAGCTTCTTTCGAAGTGGGGGGTGCCGATCCCGAAGGGTATCGCGGCCTTTACAGTGGAAGAAGCGGTGCAGGCTTCGAAGCAGTTGCCGGGGCCGCTGTATGTGGTGAAGGCGCAGATTCACGCCGGTGGGCGTGGCAAGGGCAAGTTCAGGGAACTGCCGCCGGAAGCCAAGGGCGGTGTGCGGCTGGCGAAATCGGCCGAGGAAGTCGGCGTTGCGGCGGCTGAAATGCTGGGCAACACCCTCGTCACCATCCAGACCGGCGAGCACGGCAAGCAGGTGAACCGCCTGTATGTGACCGACGGCGTCGATATCGCCAAGGAATTCTATCTTGCGTTCCTCGTCGATCGTGCAACCGGCCGCGTTGCCTGTGTCGCCTCGACCGAGGGTGGCATGGACATCGAAACCGTCGCCCACGACACGCCGGAAAAGATCCGGACCTTCGCCATCGATCCGGCGACCGGCTGGAAGCCGCATCACGGGCGGACCGTCGCAAAGGCGCTCGGCCTGTCCGGAGATCTGGCCAAACAGGCCGAAGATACTTCGGCGAAGCTCTATGCCGCCTTCATCGGCACCGACGCCTCGCAGATCGAAATCAACCCGCTGGCCGTGACGGACGATGGCAAGCTGATGGTGCTGGACGCCAAGGTCGGCTTCGACTCGAACGCGCTCGGCCGCCATCCCGACCTCGTCGCGCTGCGCGACCTGACCGAGGAAGACCCGGCCGAAGTCGAGGCATCGAAGCACGATCTCGCGTTCATCAAGCTCGATGGCAACATCGGCTGCCTGGTGAACGGCGCGGGCCTTGCGATGGCGACGATGGACATCATCAAGCTGAACGGCGCCGAGCCTGCCAACTTCCTCGACGTGGGCGGTGGCGCATCGAAGGAAAAGGTGACGGCGGCGTTCAAGCTGATCCTCGCCGATCCGGCGGTCGAAGGCATCCTCGTCAACATCTTCGGCGGGATCATGCGCTGCGACATCATCGCCGAGGGCATCATCGCCGCTGCCAAGGAAGTGAACCTCTCGGTTCCGCTGGTCGTGCGCCTTGAAGGCACCAACGTGGAACTCGGCAAGGAAATCCTCGCGAACTCGGGCCTTCCCATCGTCTCGGCAGACGATCTGGGCGACGCCGCCCGCAAGATCGTGGCTGAAGTGAAGAAGGTGGCCTGACAATGTCGATTCTCGTCAACAAGAACACCAAGGTCATTACCCAGGGCTTCACCGGCAAGCAGGGGACCTTCCACGCAGAAGCAGCCATTGCCTATGGCACGCAGATGGTTGGCGGCGTGGCGCCGGGGAAAGGGGGCATGAAGCACCTCGATCTGCCCGTATTCGACACCGTGCTTGAAGCCCGGGAAGCAACCGGCGCCGATGCCTCGGTGGTTTATGTGCCGCCGTTCGGCGCGGCCGACGCCATCCTGGAAGCGATTGCAGCCGAAATCCCGCTGATCGTCTGCATCACCGAAGGCATTCCGGTTCTGGACATGGTGCCGGTGAAGCGGGCGCTGCAAGGCTCGAAGTCGCGCCTCATCGGCCCGAACTGCCCCGGCGTGCTGACGCCCGGTGAATGCAAGATCGGCATCATGCCGGGTTCGATCTTCTCGAAGGGTTCGGTCGGCGTCGTCTCCCGCTCGGGGACGCTGACCTACGAAGCCGTGTTCCAGACGACCAACGAAGGCCTCGGCCAGACGACGGCGGTCGGCATCGGCGGCGATCCGGTGAACGGCACCAACTTCATCGATGTCCTCGAACTGTTCCTGGCGGACGACGCCACGAAATCGATCATCATGATCGGTGAAATCGGCGGTTCCGCCGAAGAGGAAGCCGCCCAGTTCCTGAAGGACGAAGCAAAGCGCGGCCGCAAAAAGCCGATGGTCGGCTTCATCGCCGGCACCACCGCGCCTCCGGGCCGGCGGATGGGCCACGCGGGCGCCATCGTTTCGGGTGGTCAGGGCAAGGCCGAAGACAAGATCGCAGCCATGGAATCGGCCGGGATCAAGGTCAGCCCCAGCCCATCGGAACTTGGCCGCACGCTGAAGGCCTTGCTGAACGGCTGATGCAGTCGCGCGGCCGCTGGGGCTGCGCATTCGGTCGCATGGCAGCCATGCGCCTGACGTATGAGGTTGAGATAGCCGTCAATGGCGGCTATCTCGGCCTCGTTACGGCCCAAGAGGATCAGAAATGCTTGACGAGCAGGGACTCCCTGACCCGCTGCCACGCCCGAGTTGGGCGCGCCCCGACTGGCCCATCACTCCAGACGACGAACTGACGCTCGCGCTCGACGCGGGGTTGCCGGGCCGGGCGGCTGTCGCAGTCGCCAGGGCGACGGGCAAGCCGGCCCCCACAGCCGATTCGGCAGATGCGCGCCGTGCCGCTGACGATACGGTGAAGGCAACGATGCTGCTTCGCACCTATCGGGTGCGCGGCCATCTGGCGGCGACGCTCGATCCGCTGGGCCTTGCAGACCGGCCGATGCCGGCCGACCTGACGCCGGAATATCACGGCCTGACCGATCTCTCGCGGACGGTCTATCTGGGCGGCATGTTCGGCGGTATCGAAACCATGACGGTTGCCGAACTGGTTGCGACGCTCAGGGCCAACTACTGCGGCCATGTCGGCCTCGAGTATATGCACATCCACGACGTGGAGGAGCGCCGCTTCCTGCAGGAGCGGTTCGAGGGCCGCAACAAGGAAATCCAGTTCTCGCCTGAGGGCAAGAAGGCGATCCTGAACAAGCTGATCGAAGCCGAACAGTTCGAAAAATTCCTTGCCCGCAAATATGTGGGCACCAAGCGCTTTGGTCTCGAAGGCGCAGAGGCGGCGATTCCCGCACTCGAATCGATCATCAAGGTGGGCGGCGCGCTTGGCGTCCGCGAGATCGTGATAGGCATGCCGCACCGTGGCCGCCTGAACGTGCTTGCGAACGTGATGCAGAAGCCTTTCAAGGCGATCTTCCATGAATTTTCCGGCGGCTCGTCAAACCCCGACGATGTCGGCGGTTCGGGCGATGTCAAATACCACCTCGGTGCCTCTACCGATCGCGAATTCGACGGCAATAATGTCCACCTGTCGCTGACGCCGAACCCCTCGCACCTCGAAGCCGTGAACCCGGTGGTGCTTGGCAAGGTGCGGGCGACGCAGCAGCAGATCGGTATCGAGGAACCGGCCGCCGACCTGAACAACCTGCAGGACACGGTGATGCCGATCCTGCTGCACGGTGATGCGGCGTTCGCAGGGCAGGGCATCGTGGCCGAATGCTTCGGCTTCTCGGGCGTTCCGGGCTACTCGACGGGTGGCACCGTGCACTTCGTGGTCAACAATCAGGTTGGCTTCACGACTTCGCCGGCGTTCGCGCGCTCCAGCCCTTATCCGTCGGATGTGGCCAAGATCGTGCAGGCGCCGATTTTCCACGTGTTCGGCGACGATCCGGAAGCGGTGACGTTCGCGACCAAGGTTGCGACCGAGTTCCGCCAGAAATTCAATCGCGACGTCGTGGTCGACATGTGGTGCTATCGCCGCTTCGGCCACAACGAAAGCGACGAACCGGCGTTCACCCAGCCGCAGATGTATGCGCGAATCCGCGACCACAAGTCGGTGGCGGCTCTCTACGGAGAGCGGCTCGTGGCTGAAGGGCTGCTTTCGGCAGATCAAGTTGCGTCGCTGGAAAAGGCGTTCATCGACCGGCTGGAAGCCGACTTCGAGGCAGCACCAGCGTTCAAGGCCGTCAAGGCCGAATGGTTTGGCGGATACTGGCAGGGCCTGCATCAGCCGGCCGATCCGGTAACGGCGCGGCGCGCTGCCGATACGGGCGTTCCAGAAAGCCGCCTCAGGGAAATCGCCGCCAGCATCCACACGACGCCGGAAGGCTTTGCCATGCACCGCACTCTGGAGCGGGTGGTGAAGGCGCGCGAAACAGCGATCGAAGCGGGCCATGGAATCGACTGGGCCACCGCCGAGAGCCTGGCCTTCGGAACATTGGTCAGCGAGGAAGGTGCCGAATATGGTATTCGCCTTTCCGGACAGGACAGCGGCCGCGGGACTTTCTCGCAGCGTCACGCAGTCTGGGTGGACCAGACGACAGGGCGCAAGTTCGCCCCGCTGTCGAAGCTTGGCCGTTTCGAAGTGTTCGACAGCCCGCTGTCCGAGTTCGGGGTGCTGGGGTTCGAATATGGCTTTGCCATGGCCGATCCCAAGTCGCTGGTGCTTTGGGAAGCGCAGTTCGGCGATTTTGCCAACGGTGCGCAGGTGATGATCGACCAGTTCATCGCTTCGGGCGAAGCGAAGTGGCTGCGGGCCAATGGCCTGGTGATGCTGCTGCCGCACGGCTATGAAGGGCAGGGGCCGGAACACTCGTCGGCGCGGCTTGAACGGTATCTTCAGCTTTGCGCCGAGGACAATATCCAGGTTGCGAACTGCACGACGCCGGCGAACTATTTCCACATTCTGCGCCGGCAGATGCTGCGGCCGTTCCGCAAGCCGCTGGTCATCATGACGCCGAAGTCGCTGCTGCGACACAAGCATGCAGTGTCGACGCTGGCTGAAATGGGCGAAGGGTCGCGCTTCCATCGCGTGCTCGACGATCAGGCGGCGCTCGATCCGGCGAAGGTGAAGCGGCTCATCCTCTGTTCGGGCAAGGTGTACTATGACCTCGCTGAAGAGCGGGACGCGCAGGGCCGCGACGATGTCTGCATCCTAAGGGTGGAACAGCTTTATCCGTTCCCGGCCGATGCTGTCGCCGACAGGGTGAAGCGGTTCGCCAACCTCGAAACCATCGTTTGGGCGCAAGAGGAACCGCGCAACGCGGGTTCGTGGTTCTTCGTCGATCCGCTGATCGAGGAGGCAACGGGAATCCGCCCGGTCTATGCCGGTCGTGCGGCGGCTGCTGCCACGGCAACCGGGCTTGCCCGCCGCCACGCGGCCGAGCAGGCGAAGCTGATCCATGAAGCGCTCGGAGAAGACCGTAAGGCGGTGCGCGCCGCCATCCGGTCCAGCCTGAAGTCCAGTGGTCGCAAGAAGGCGGCCTGAAGGGAAGACGATGGACGTAGTGATTCCAGCGCTCGGAGAGAGCGTGACCGAAGCAACCATTGGCCAGTGGCTGAAGAAGCCGGGCGATGCAGTGAAGGCCGACGAGCCGATCGTCAGCCTGGAAACCGACAAGGTGGCGGTTGAAGTGAACGCGCCGGCCGACGGCGTGCTTCGTGAGCTGAAGTTCAAGGAAGGCGACACCGTGACGGTGGGCGCCGTGATCGCGACGCTGGAAGCGGGCGCGACCGCCGCAGCGGCCTCCGCCCCGGCGCCGGCTGCCGCCGCGCCTGCGCCGTCGGCACCAGCCGCTGCACCAGCGGCAACCCCTGCTGCCGCACCGGCGGCGGGCGCTGCCTATGAGGCGCTGTCGCCTGCGGTCCGCGTGCTGATCGAGACGTATAACCTCGATGCAGCCAGCATCGCGGGCACCGGCAAGGATGGCCGCCTGACGAAGGCGGACGTGCTTGCGGCGATCGAGGCAGGAACCGCCAAGGTTAAGGGGGCGGCCGATGCATCTGCCACCGCCAGACCGGTCGCCACCCGCCGCGAAGAGCGTGTGCGCATGACCCGGCTGCGGCAGACGATCGCGCGCCGCCTGAAGGAAGCGCAGAACACGGCGGCCATGCTGACCACCTTCAACGACGTCGACATGACGGCGGTGATGGAAGCCCGCAACCGCTACAAGGACGCGTTCGAGAAGAAGCACGGCGTTCGGCTTGGTTTCATGTCGTTCTTCGTGAAGGCCTGTGCGCTGGCCGCCAAGGACGTTCCATCCGTCAATGGCCGCATCGACGGCGACGAAATCGTCTTCCAGGACTTTTTCGACGTGGGTGTTGCGGTTTCCGGGCCGGGCGGGCTGGTCGTCCCGATTCTGAAGGACGCCGATTCGAAAAGCTTTGCCGAAATCGAGCTGGAAATCGCCGACTTCGGCAAGCGTGCC
Organism: Sandaracinobacteroides sp.; assembly: GCF_057137845.1. Classification (NCBI taxonomy): domain Bacteria; kingdom Pseudomonadati; phylum Pseudomonadota; class Alphaproteobacteria; order Sphingomonadales; family Sphingosinicellaceae; genus Sandaracinobacteroides; species Sandaracinobacteroides sp. Next base: position 11,392 of record NZ_DBNHFX010000112.1, read on the forward strand.
CGCGATAACCGGTTGACGATGCAGGAAATGCAGGGCGGCACCTTCACCATCTCGAATGGCGGTGTGTTCGGCAGCCTGCTGTCGACGCCGATCCTGAACCCGCCGCAATCGGGCGTGCTTGGGATGCACCGCATCGAGGAGCGGCCGGTGGTCGTGAAGGGACAGATCGTGGTGCGGCCGATGATGTATCTGGCGCTCAGCTACGACCACCGCCTGATCGATGGCCGCGAAGCCGTCACCTATCTCGTGCGGGTCAAAGAAGCGCTCGAAGATCCGACGCGCCTCGTGATCGACCTCTGACAGCAATACGGATCCAGGGAACATCGTGATGGCCGACTATGACGTGATCGTGATCGGGGCAGGGCCGGGTGGCTATGTCGCTGCTATTCGCGCGGCGCAGAACGGCCTGAAGGTGGCCTGTGTCGAATCGCGCGAAACGCTGGGCGGCACCTGCCTTAACGTCGGCTGCATTCCTTCAAAGGCGCTGCTGCACGCATCGGAACTGTTCGAGGAAGTTTCGGGCGGGCATCTGAAGAAGTTCGGAATCACCGCAAGCGCCAGCATCGATCACGACGCACTGATGGCTTCGAAGACCAAGTCGGTGAAAGGCCTGACCGACGGGATCGCCTTCCTGTTCAAGAAGAACAAGGTCGATTGGCTGAAGGGCAAGGCAAGCCTTGCTTCAAAGAACGGCGTTCTGGTCGAGGGCAAGACGTTCACTGCAAAAAACATCGTCATTGCAACGGGATCATCGGTTACGCCACTGGCCGGTGCGCAAATCGACAATGCGAAGGGTGTCGTCGTCGATTCGACGGGCGCTCTTTCTCTGGCGAAGGTACCGGGCCATCTCGTCGTCATCGGCGGCGGTGTCATCGGGCTTGAACTGGGGTCGGTCTGGCGGCGCCTTGGCGCGAAGGTGACGGTGGTTGAATTCCTCGACCAGATTCTGCCCGGTATGGACGGCGAAGTGCGAAAGGAATCGCGCAAGCTGCTGACAAAGCAGGGGATGGAGTTCCGGACGGGCACCAAGGTTACGGCGGTCAAGGCATCGTCGAAGGGCGCAGTGCTGACGCTGGAGCCGGCTGCTGGTGGCGAAGCGACAACGCTGGAAGCCGATGTGGTGCTGGTTGCGATCGGCCGGCGCCCCAACACCGATGGGCTGGCGCTGGAAAAGGCGGGCCTTGCCACCAACGCGCGCGGCCAGATCGAGGTGGACCATTACCTCTCGACGGCAGTGCCCGGCATCTGGGCGATCGGCGACGTGACGCCCGGCCCCATGCTTGCCCACAAGGCCGAGGACGAAGGCGTCGCCGTTGCCGATACCATCGCCGGGCTTACCGGCTATGTGAACCACGATGTGATTCCCTCTGTCGTCTATACCATGCCGGAAATCGCCGGCGTCGGCCTGACCGAAGAAGCCGCGCGCGAGCAGCATGACGTGAAGGTGGGCAGCTTCCCGTTTCTGGCGAACAGCCGCGCCAAGACCAACCAGGACACCGATGGCTTCGTGAAAGTCATCGCCGATGCAAAGACCGACCGGGTGCTGGGTGTCTGGATCGTCAATCGCCTTGCCGGCACGCTGATCGCGGAAGCTGCTCTCGCGATGGAAATGGGCGCGTCGTCCGAGGACATCGCGCTGACCTGTCATGCCCACCCGACGCATGCCGAATCGATCAAGGAAGCGGCAATGGCGGTGAGGGGCAAGCCTATCCACATCTGACACGGGCTTCCTAACGTTGGAAGGCGAGACCCTCGAACAGATACGGCGCGTGTTCCTTGCGCTGGACTATGTCGGTGTGCTGATCTTCGCCATCACCGGCGCGCTGGTGGCGGCGCGCGCGCGGCAGGATTTCGTTACCTGCGCCTTCTTCGCTGGAATGACCGGCATGGGCGGCGGCACCATTCGCGACCTGCTGATCGGCGCACCGGTATTCTGGCTTGAACACGGCTGGTTCGTGGCGGTCTGCCTTGCCGCGACATTCGCCGTCTGGTTCCTTCGCACCGAGCAGTGGCCGGGCAAGCCGCTTCGCTGGCTGGATGCGGTCGGGCTGTCGGCCTATTGCGCGTTCGGGTCGCTGAAGGCGCTCAGTTTCGGCATCGATCCCGTTCCGGCGATGGTGATGGGCGTCATCACCGCGACGTTCGGCGGAGTATTGCGGGACATGGTGGCGGGCCAGCCTTCCGTGCTGATGCAGCGCGAAATCTACGTGACGGCCGCAATCGCGGGCGCCGCGACGACGGTGCTGCTGGCGGCGGGGGCCGGGCTGAACGGCTGGATTGCCGGTGGGGCGGGTGCAGCGGTTGCGCTGTTCATCCGCGCCGGGGCACTGCTGCGCGGCTGGAAACTTCCGATACACCCCGGTTGACCCCGGCGCTTTGCCTTAGTGCAAAAGCTTCCCGACCATCGCCAACAGATCTTCCGGTCCGGCGCGCCTGGCCGGTGCTGCTACCCGATATAGACCGCAACCAAGGCAGCTTGCCTGCACGGTCGGGCCATTGGCGATCTGCAACGTATCGTGGACTTGCGAGGCAGCTTTCATCCGTGCCGCCAGCACATTGGCTGCCAGAACGTCGCGCGGCGCAGTCGCGCGGACCTGCTGCCCCTCGAGCTTTTGCAGCACCGCGACGAGCAGAGACGGTTCGGGGCGCATGTCGATGGTGCGGGGTGTGCCTTTCAGCCCAGCCCGGCGGCCGGCTTCGGCGATTGCTGCATCGAGGTCGCCAAACCGGTCGATCAGGCCGAGTTCCTTGGCCCTGACGCCCGACCATACGCGCCCTTCGGCAAGCGCCTCGACCTGCGCGACCGGCATCTTGCGGGCGGTGGACACACGAGACAGGAACTGCTGATAGACGTCTTTCACCCCGCTCTGGATCAGCAGGCGCGTCGGCTCGTTCAGGCCGCCCAGCACGTCTGGCTGGCCGCTGAATTCGGTGGTCTTCACGCCGTCTGTCGATACGCCGATCTGTTCCAGAGTGCGCTCGAAGGTGGGGATGATGCCGAATACGCCGATCGATCCGGTGACCGTAGAGGGGCTGGCGAAGATCATGTCGGCTGCGGTTGCAACCCAGTAGCCGCCGCTGGCGGCAACCGGGCCGAAGCTTGCGATCACCGGCAGTTTGCGCGCACGCGCATCCTCGAGTGCGAGGCGGATCTGCTCGCTGGCGAGGACCGAGCCGCCGCCCGAATCGACGCGCAGAACCAGCGCCTTCACATCGCTGTCGGCGACGGCGTCGGCGATCAGCCCGGAAACCGTGTCGCCGCCAGCTTCGCCCAACGGCACATCGCCATCGACGATGCTGCCCGCTACATGGACGACAGCAACGCCCGGGCCTGTTTCCTCTAGCGGTTCCCGTACCGCCCAATAGTCGTGTGCCAGGACGCGGCGATAATCTCCGGGGCGCTCAGGTTCGGCGCCGTCGCCCAGCTTTTCCTTCAGTTTGCGCCGCCAGTCGTTCTCGCTCAGCACTTCGTCGACGAGGCCGGCGTTCTTTGCCAGCACGGCCTGATCGGTGTTGGCGCCAGCGACGCGCGCTGGCCAGCTTTCCAGCAGAGCCGCGATGTTCAGGTTTTTCCGTTGCCCCTCGACGCCGGTGCGCCAGCGCACCCATATGTCATTCACCAACTGCTGTTCGGCGCTGCGCGCTTCGGGTGAACTTTCATTGCGGGTGAATGGTTCGACGAAACTTTTGTAGGTGCCGACGCGGAACACCTCTACGTTTACTTTCAGCCGGTCGAGCGCATTCTTGAAATAGAGATTGTTGCCGCCGGGGCCGCTGAGCATCACAGCACCCTGCGGCGACAGCGAAATCCGGTCAGCATGCGAAGCAAGGAAATAGCCATCATCGC
>NZ_DBNHFX010000113.1:0-4985 GCF_057137845.1 Sandaracinobacteroides sp.
GCGTAACAACCGATGTTCTTGAAGTCGAGGTAGGTGCCATCGACATAGGCAAGCGAGCCGTTGAACGTCAGCCCCTGCGCTGGCTGGACCACGAAATCCGCTTCGACACCGCGTGTCCGCAGCTTGCCCGCCGTGGCGACGGCGAAGCGCGCAGGAGATACGCTGGTATCGAAGATCGACGCCTGGAAGTCCTTGAAGTCGGTGGCGAAGCCGGTGACGTTCAGGGTGACCCTGCGATCGAGGAACTGCGACCTGAGGCCGATTTCATAGCTGGTCGGGATTTCCGGCCGGATGACCTTTGTATCGGCAGACACGACGCCCAGCGTGTCGACTGCGGCGCCCTTGTAGCCGCGCGCAGCCGAGGCAAAAATCATGACATCGTCGTTGAACGAGTATTGCAGCGTTGCGCGGCCCGAGAAATTCTCGTTCGATGCGCGCGCCCAGACCGGCCCGACATAGCGCCCCGGGATACTCATGAACGCCGATGGCGCTTTGTACATGTTCGCGTTGAACGCCAGCTTTTCAGCCGTGTAGCGCCCGCCGAAGATAAGCTTCAGGCCTTCCACCGGCTCGTAGGACAGTTGCCCGAAAAGGGCGCTGCTGGTGTTCTTGGTCGTCGAGTCGACGGAACTGCCGATCACCATGTCGCCGGGCAGGGGCAGCACCAGCTTGCCGGTCTGTTCGGCATGGCTGTGATTGACCGTGTGGTTGAGGAAGACACCGGCCACCCATTCGAACTGGCCGCCGGAAGGCGACGTGATGCGGAATTCCTGCGAATACTGGTCCAGCTTGCTCTGGCCGCTATTGATCGAGAGATAGTTGACCGGCAGCAGGTCAGGGTCGTTGTTGTCGTCGGATGTCCAGTGGCGATAGGCCGAGATCGACGTAAGGGTTGCCCAGTCGACGTCGAGGTCGACCTGCATGGAAGTGCCCCAGTTCTCGATCTTCTGATAGAAAAGCTTGTCGGCGGCGATCTGCAGGTTTTTCGGCCCCGGCACGATTCCGGCGGCAGCCGTCATCTGGCCGTACTGGGTGCCTGCGGGCACGGTGCGGGCAGTCCATGTGCAGCAGAGTTGATCGCTCTTGCCCCAGTCGCCAAGCAGGTTGACGGTCAGGTTGGGGGCCGGTTCCCACAGCAGCCTTGCGCGGACGCCACGTGAATCACGGCCGTTCAGCAGTTCCTTGCGGTAGATGTTGTCGACGATCCCGTCGCGCGTTGTCTGTGCATAGGCAACGCGGAAGGCAAGCGTGTCGGTCAGCTTCAGGTTGCCGATCGCGCTTGCCTTCACCTCGTTCTTGGTGGCGTATGACGCACGCACCTGCAGGCTGTTGTTGAATTCCGGCGCCTTGGTCGTAATCGATATCACGCCCGCAGACGCGTTCTTGCCGAACAGCATGCCCTGCGGACCGCGCAGGATTTCCACCCGCTCGATGTCGATCAGGTCAGCCACGGCCTGCCCGGAGCGTGCCAGCGGCACGCCATCGACGACGGTGCCGACCGATTGCTCGACCGTGTCGGAGAAGACTGCCGTGCCGACACCGCGAATCGAGAATCCTTCGCCGCGCACGTTGGCGGAACCCTGGAAGTTCAGGCTGGGCGCCACGTAGCGCAGTTCCATCGGGCTGTTGATCGACAGTGTCTGCAACTGGTTGCCCGATACCGCGCTGACCGCCAGCGGCACGTCCTGCAGCCGCTCGGCGCGCTTTTGTGCTGTGACGATGATTTCGAAGCCGGTGTCTGCAGCTTCGTTTGCGGCGGTGTCCTGCGCGTTGGCGGCGGACGCCAGCGCAAGCTGCGAAACGGCGGCGAGGGCGATGGCGCCCAACGCAAGCCTGCGATCACCAAACCCGTTCATGTAATCGTTCTCCCCAAAAATATCTGCGCACTGGAAGGTGCAGCGCGAAGCGTGAATTCATAGCCCCTGTCAAAAAATCTGACTACTTTCATTGTCGATATCTTGGCCGAATATGCAACTTTGTTGCCGAAATGCCACTAGGCCGGACGGGCGGCCAAACCGAAGCCGATGGTTATGTGGTATCGAGCAGATCCAGCCGGGTTTGCCATGGGTCGGCCATGCTGGCCGCGCCGTTCGTTCCCATATGCAGCAGTTTCTCATGGTCGTTGAAGCGGGGCCAGCCGGGCAGCGATTTGCCGTTCGGGCTGTGCGTGCGGATGAATTGCGCAAAAATGTCGGCCCACTGGTGCGCGGCCGACAGGTCGTCGGCGTTGGTGTTGCTATCGGTCTGGCCGAGTGTGTCGAACGCGTAGCCGACGTCGCTGGCGTGGTGCGCGCCGCGCCGGGTGGCGCGCAGGTGGCTGGCGACCATGTCGAACCGATAGAGCCAGACCGGCTGCCCGGCAGCCGCCGCCAGCCGGGCGATCGCGCGCGCCGGTTCGACGAAAGCCAGATCGCCGATCGCGTCGGCCGCATTGTCGATGGCCGGGCGGTGGTTGCCGCTGTCGTGGGTAGCGTTCAGCGCCTGCTGCAAATCTTCGGGCAACTGTGCGAACACCGCCAGCACATGGCCGTCTGGAAAGGCGCCCATTTCCAGCCCGGTCGCCCCGATCAGCAGCGGAACTTCTGCCTGTTGCCGGTTGGCGAAGGCCGCCATCACCGTTGCTGGTGCAACGCGGCCATCTACTGCCGGGCCGGCAAATGTCGGCGTGTCGCGGTCGAGAAAGTGCGTGCCTGGCAGCAGCGCCTCGGCCGGAAGCGCCCGCAATGCCTCCGGTGAGGCGTCGGCAAGGCCAATGCTTTCGGTAAACGCCTCGCCCGCCTTCAGTGCGGCTTCCGCCGAGACGAAGTCGATGCGGGCAGGCGGCGATTGTGCGATGGCCGCTGCAAACAGGCCGCGCGCCAGCGGGGAAGCCATCAACATCAGGACCGACATCGCGCCTGCGGATTCGCCCATGATCGTCACGCGGTCGGCATCGCCGCCGAATACGCCGATGTTGCGTTGCACCCATTGCAGCGCCGCGATCTGGTCGAGGAAGCCGAAGTTGATCGTGCAGCTGTCGTCGCCTGTGGTTTGCAGGGCGGGGTGGGCGAAAAATCCGAAGCGGCCGAGGCGATACTGGATCGTCACCACCACGATGCCGCGCCGGGCAAGTGCCGCGCCATCAAACACCGGCCCGGCCGCGCTGCCGTTCACCAGCGCGCCTCCGTGGATCGCCACCAGCACCGGATATCGCTGCTGGTTTGCCGGGGATGCGGCGGGCGGGGTCCAGATGTTCAAGGTCAGGCAGTCTTCGGAAAAGCCGGTGGCAAGGGTGGCGCTGCCCTCGGTCAGTGCATGTTGCGGGCAGGCTGGGCCGAAATGCGTTGCTTCGCGGATGCCCTGCCAGCCCGTTGCCCGCTGTGGCGCCCGCCACCTGAGCGGCCCCACAGGCGGCGCTGCAAACGGCACGCCGCGATAGGCGCAGCCGCCGTTCGCCAGTGCTTCGCCGCGCAGGGCGCCGTTTTCGATGTGCACGACCGGGCCGCCGGTGATGGTGCGTGCTGTGCGCGGCTGATTTCTGGTCAGGCCGATCGCCAGCGCGATGTCGGCCATGCGGGCCTTTCGCTGTTCTTCGTCCATCATCTTCATTTCTGCCAGTTGCGCGCGACGGGGTTTCGCCCGATCCCCTGCCCAAAGGGGCGAGCATGATCGACGAAACGCGATTTGCCGGTGCGGCACAACTGGCGCAATGGTGCGACCGGCTGGGGGGCTTCGGGCTGCGAAGCTCGGGGTCGGCGGCGCACGATGCCGCGATCGACTGGATCGAAGCCGAGCTGCGCGCGATCCCCGGACTGGCTATCCGCGACGACAGGTTCGAAATCGCGCGCTGGCATGCCGAGGCCGGGCTGGCGCAGGCGGGCGGTTTGCGGGTGGCTGGGCAGCCGGTCCCGATTGCGGGTGTCGTCCCATATTCCTGCCCCGCCAGCCGTTCGGGTGCGTTGATGCATCTGCCGCCCGATGTCGCGGTTCGCGATGCGCAGGTGCAGGGCAGGGTGATCGTGCGCGCCTTCCCCGACCAGCCGGTTCCCTATCGGGCGCTGATGCAGGGGGGCCTTTTTAGCAGCCCCGACTGCGCCGAACTGGAAGCGGCGGTTTACGACCGGCCGGGAATGGCGGACGCCGTGATCCACCGCGACTTGATCGAGGCGGGGCTTGCCGGTGCGGCAGGCATGATCGTCTGCTTCGACCTGCCGCGCGAACAGGTTGCCGGCTATTTCGAACCGCATCAGGGAACCCAGTATCGCCTGCCTGCCGTTTTTGCCGGTGCCGAGGAAAAGGCCTGGCTGATGCAGGCCGCAGCCGAGAGCCGCGAGGCAACGCTCGATGTTCGCGCCGTCTCTGATCGGGCATCGACGCGGAATCTTTTTGCAACGCTTCCCGGCCAGACGGCCGAGCGGGTGGTGCTGGTGTCGCACACCGACGGCAACACCTGGGTGCAGGAAAATGGTGCGGCGGCGCTGCTGGGGCTTGCGCACTATTTCAGCAGCCTGCCGCTTGCGGAACGCCGGCGCACGATCGAATTCGCCTTCACCTCGACCCACCTCCACATCTCGCGCGAGGGGAGCGTGCGCTATGCAAACGGCCTCGACCAGCATTTCGACGACGGTGATCTGGCGTTCGTGCTGGCGATCGAACATCTGGGTGCGCGCGAACTCGTCCCCGTCGGCAATCCGCAAGGGGCCGGGCGGCGGCTGGCTTTCACCGGCGCCGCCGAGCCGCTGCTGTGGGCAGTCGGGCCGAGCGAGGCGATGCGCCGCGCCGTCGTGGCGGCGGTGCGCGGGCGCGATCTGGCGCGCACCTTCGTCGTGCCGGGGTTGGGACCGGCGGTTGCCGGGCATGTCCCGGAATATGCCTCGTTCGGTGGTATCGGCACCAATTTTCATGCCCGGCTGCTCCCGACCACGTCGCTGATCACCGGGCCATGGTCGCTCTGGGCGCCATCCTTCGGCCGCGATGCGATCGACATCGACCTTCTGCGCCGGCAA
>NZ_DBNHFX010000114.1:0-7466 GCF_057137845.1 Sandaracinobacteroides sp.
GCCGCGATCCGCGGCCAATCCCGCGCGGCCGTTTGCCCATCCAGCACAAAGCCGGAAAAATAGTGCTGCGCATGCAACGGATAGCCCAGCGCCTGCATAACCGCCGTCCGCCCGGCCCGCATGCCGCGTGGATCGCCAGCCACCACAAATTCATAGTCTTCCAGTTGCAGCACATCCCATTCGGGGTATGCCCAGCCGTCCGGCATATTCGCGCGGCGAAGGTCTGGCCGGTCATCCGCCAGCACCTGCGGCGCATAGAACAGCAGATGGGAAACGAACGTCGCGCCATCAGCGGCATCGCGCGCTGCCTCCCGAACAGACGCACAGGCATCGGCCAACTGCGCCCACAGCCAATCCAGAAACAGTTGCTCTGCAGCCGATCGAACCCCGGAAACATCGTTCATCGATGGCGCAGCGGTGCCGGAATGGGCCGCCCAGCGCCCAATCGTCGCCGCGTCATAGAAACATGGCGCCCCACTCGGGCCGACCCACCACCATGGCTCGCCAACCTGAAACCCGACGGCGCCAGCCTCATCGGCCGCCATCGCACCAAACGCCGCCGCGATCCCGCCCAGCCATCCCAGTGCCGTCTCGTTGCATGGCGAAAGCAGGGTCGATGGTGGGCTCCAGCCCGTCAGCGCCCTGCCGCCGTTGGCGTCGCGCTGCGCCCAGGCCGACGGCGCATAAGCGTCGAACAATTCAAAACTCAAACTCAGGATTGCCGTCATCCCGGCACGCGCCATCGCACGCAGCAACGCCCTGTGCCAGGCCATGGCCGCTGCACATACCCCGCCCGAAACAACGAAACCCTCCCCGGCAGCCACAAGCGCCGGGTAATGGCTCATGCCCACATAATGGGTAACGGCTCCGCGATAGCCCAGCGCCTGCCACTGCTCGACAAGCCGCTCCGGTGCCTGATGATAGCTGTCATCATAGCCCGAGCACATGCGAAGCTGATGCTCCGGCAGAAACGCATCGCCCATCAGCATGACCGAGGAATGCCCGGATGCCCGCATCCCGCGCATCTCGATCCAGCTCGATATGGGCGCCGCAAGCGCCGTATCGGTCCCGTCATACTCCGCCGGCACGACCGACAGGAACAACCGGTCGATGTCTCCGGCGAACACTGGCGGTCCGCCCGGCCCGAATCCTGCGCGCAGATCATCGAAATCGATGCGCACGCCCATGCCGCCCGAAACAGCCGCCGCATAGTTCGCCAGCCGCACATACCAGACGCCCGCCATCCCGGTGGCATCCCGCCCCTCGACCGTCAGCACCGCGCCATGCAGCGCGTCCAGCGCGGCGATACCCGGCCCGGCCGCCCACTCGAACTCCAGCGTCAGTCCGCGATAGTCCCGCCACGTCTCATAACCGAGCAACGGATGCGACCAGCGGTCCTCGCTGCTCCAGATCAGCCCGACCAGATCCTTACGGGTCAGAAAATCCAGATCCAGCCGCAAGGTCGACGGATCCGGAACAGTCAGCGCCGCCATCATCGGGCGTGGAAAATCGACCGACCACAGGTCAGGACGAAACCGCTTCACATGGCAGCGGCGCACCTGATCGTCCCGGGTTGCAAGATAATGCGCCATCTCAGCCTGCCCGCTCCAGTGCCCGGCGCACGCTGCGCGCCACCTGCTTGCCCGTCTGCGCCATGAATGTGGTTCCGGCCTCTCGCGGCGCCGCCACATTCACGGTCACATGCACCCCCGCGCGCTGGCCGGTCATCGCTTCCACGCGCCCGCTCGACTGCGGCACGAACAGTTCCGGTCCCCGCTCCCCCACGACATAGGCGCGCCCCGGCCCGACCGGTCCACCCGCCGCCCGCCCCGGCAGCCCCAGCAGGCCAACGCCAGCTGAAGCAATGGCCGAACCCACCCCCGTCCCGCCCGAAAGCTGCAACGCGGCAGATGCGATCTCCCCAAGCGCCCTTCCGGCAACCCTTGCCAGATCTTCAAACTCCAGCCTTCCAGATCGCGCCGCCCGCCGCAGAGCGCTCTCGATACCGCGGCCGGCAGCTTCCGCCCCCTGCACCAGCGGGCCTGACAGCATGTCCCGCATGTCCTGCGCATCGCGCGCCAGCGCCTCGCGCCCGGCGCGCAGGCCGGCGCCGAACGGTTCCAGTTCCTCATCCATCCCGCAAAACCTCCCGCAACCGCTCCAGTTCCTGCCGCCCCAACGCCGGCGACACGCCAAAGCGCCCTTCCAGCGCCTGCTGCAATTCGATCGGCGTCGCCTGCCAGAATGCGTCCGGCATCCACCCCAGAATGCCGGTCGCCACAGTCGCCGCCGTCCGCGCGACATCCGCGAACAGCAGCACTCAGCCCTTGCCGAAAATCGCGCTGACCAGCGCCTGATATGGTTCCAGCATCGCCGCCGGTCCCGCCACCAGCAGATCTGCCTCAAAGCTCCGGCGGTCGCCGTTGCAGGGCTGCGCGCAATGCCAGAACAGCGCACCGATATCTGCGATCCTCACATCGCCCGCAGCAGCGCGCTCCAGCAGTTGAAACAGGCTGCCAACCTCGGCTTCCGCTGCAACCAGCGCCTCGAAGCTCGGCCGCAACGCCAGCACGGCACCCCCAAGCGGCAGCGCCACCTCACCCCGCAGGCGATTGGCCGTCACAGCGCTTCCACCACGCCGGAACTCTCCAGCGACATGGTGTAGGCGCGCTCACCGTTGAAATCGCCGCTGTAATCCAGCCGCGACACCTGAAAGCTTCCGCGCATGCGCTCACCGCCTTCGAAGCTCACCTCGAACCGGTCCAGTGAACCGGAAAGCGCCCGCGCCTTCAGCGCCATTTCCGCCTCGGATCCGGTGAACACACCCGCCCCCGAAACCGAGACTGACCGCGCCCCCCCGGCAGGCAGCAGTTCGCGCCACCCGCCCGAACCCTTGTTGGTCACGACCACCTGCTCGGTCGCGATGCTCATCTGCGTCGTCCGCAGTCCGGCTACCGTCCGGAACGTCTCGGGCGTGCCGCCGTCGCTCATCTTCAGCAGAAACGCTGCCCCGCTCTCAACCGCCATGTCCGTTCTCCATCACCGAAAGCGCCCGGAACTCCAGAACGCCCTGCGTCCAGTTGCGCTGCGCCCGTTTCACGGTCGCGCGAAGCAACCGCATCCCCACCAGCCGTCGCGTGCCGATGGCCCTCGGCATCGCCATCACCACCCGCTCCACTTCCAGAAGCGCCTGTTTCGCTGGCGCAAACCCCTCGCGAACGTCCCAGAACGTCAGAGAAAAGCGATGCTCCGCCCCGCCTCCGCCCTGCCACCCCCTGGGGATCACCACGTCCGCTCCAACCGACAGATACGGCGCCCGCGCATCCACGGGCGGTCCGTCGTAAAGCCCGATCCCGTTCGCCACGATCGCGGCGTCGGCCGACAGCGCCGCCACCAGCGCGCGCTGCAATTCCAGGCTCGCCTGCATCCACCCTCTCCTGCTCGTGTCACCCCGCCGACGGGCCGAAATCTTCCGCCCACAGCGTCTGCACCGCATCGCGCGCCGATGACGCCTCGATCCCGGTCACGGCCAGCAACTGTCCGCGCCAGCGCACACGCATCCCAGGTGTCACGGCCCGTCCGGCGCGCACCTCGATCCGCCAGCGCCGGGCCGCGTGCCTCGTATCGGCAGCCACCGGCAATTGCCCCGCCTGTGCAACCGGGCCAACGTCTGCCCAGCACACAAAGGCCGTGCGCCACTGGCCAGACTGTTCGCCCGCCAATCCGCGCACATCATCGCGGCTCTCGAAGCACACCCGCTCCGAGAGCCTTCCAGCCACTTCGCGCATGAATTCCCCCTATCGAAGCCGTCGCGGCCTGTCGGGCGCCAGCAACAGTCGCACCGCCGGCGGCACGGCCAGCGCCTCCTCCGCATCGCGGTGCGCATGCCAGTGCGCCGCCAACCGGACGACAGCGATGGAAAACCGCTCGGGCAGCCCGTTCGCCGTGGTGGCCAGCCCCGCACGATAGTACAGCCGCACAGCCGCCCCGGCGGTCACATCCGGCAATCGAACGACACCCTCACATGGATCGACCGTCCAGCCGTCCGCGACCGGCAGCCAGGCCCCGTCATCCCCCTGAACATCTACGGCTTCGACAGTCCGCAGCGGCCGGCACGTCACCCTGACGGATCCATTCCCAACGGCCACCGTTTCGACGACGGCGCGCTCCAGCAACAACATTCCGGTCTCGTTCTCGACCACTTCGGTCGCAGCCCGAAGCCAGCCCGCCAGCAGCGCATCCTCCGCGTCATTCTCAAGGCGCAGATGCGCTTTCAACACATCGATCGACACGGCCGGCTCGGCCTTTCCCGATGTCAGCATCAGCGTTCCTCCACCCTGACCAGAATGCTCCGCTCGTCGATAATGCCATCGGCAAAGGTCACGCGGTTGCGCGCCCGATAGACGTGTCCGCGCAATCCGCCGACAAGCGTAACAACGGCAACACCGCCATCCAGCGCCTGCGCAACGATGCCAACCCCACCGGTCTCGACCGGCTCGACGGCCCATTCACTGGCGACGATGGCTCCCCCCTCGGCCAATGTGTCCGCCCACTCCAAACGGTAATCCAATACCGCATCCGGATCTTTCAGAAACATCCGCCGCTCCTCAGACCGGTGCGCCGATATCAACAGACCAGGCATCGAAGCTCACTTCTCCGCCCGCAACCAGCGCCTGATCGGGGCAGGTCGTCACATACAGAAGCCGCGCAAGCGCGGTATCGATCAACGCAACGTGCCGGGCAACGCCAGCGGCAATCACTGCAATCCCGGCCTTTGCCGCAATCGAAACTTTGCGGCCCGCACCACCACCCGGCGCCAGTTGAAAATCGCCAGCCGCAAGCGTCGCCTCGGCCAGCTTGCCGGCAACGGCCGCTGCATAGCTCGCCGGCTGCGCATCCAGCGCCACCATGCGCGTCGCACTCGAAATCACCTGAAGCGCCCCATCGAGCACTTCATCCGCTACCCATTTGCCCATGTCCGGCTCCCTCTATATCAGTCCCGGCGCACCTTCTGCGTCCGGTCATCCTTCGGCACGCGTACCGTCCGCCAACTGCGCGGGGCGGCGGGCATTGCCCCCGACCAAACAGCGGCGGCAGTCGAACCCACCGCCAGAACCGCCGATGCCCCGGCCAGTCCGGCCGCCCACCCGATCACCGCGCCATCGGCCTGCATCGCGTGGCTCGCGCCCCCCGGCAGCAGCGAAACAGCACCCGCATCCGCCCCGAACGCGCCGCTCGCATGCACGGCGCCGCGCGCATTTCCCGCTACATCCACATCGAGGTTGGCAGGCCCGCCACGGGCCAGCATCACACTCCCGCCGCCGGGCCGGTAATCGCCGCCACCCGTGCCCGCGACAGACCGGTCGCTCTGATCGTCGACAAACCCTTCGTAATAGTTTGCCAGCACATTCGCATAATCGGTGTTTACAGCAGCCCCTATGCCCCAGGCCGCGTGCTGAAAGTTCGCTGCATCGGTCGTCACCCGGTTGGCATGCACATTGCCGGAATGCCCCACACCAAACAGCATGTTCCACGAACCGGTCAGCGCTCCGTTCTGCTTGAAGATGTCCTGCTTGATCGCATGACGGCTGAACACGCAGTTCCGCACCGTGTTGCACACATGGCCCAGATCGGCATGGGCGCTAAGCGTCGATGAATTGGTGCCGCCGTTGTAAAAACCGTTGAAGCCGTTGCCGATCAGCGTGCAGCCTTCAAAGACCGAATCCCTGATCTGCTCATAGCTCCCCTCGCCAACACCCCAGATGCGCTCGCTGTCATTGCCTTTTGCCCGTTCGCAATGGCCGTTGACGATGGCAAAGCGGGTAAAGGTCGTCGGATCGGCCTGCGTTCCCGCGCCACCCGAAACCGCTCCGCCGGCGCTGAAGAACCGCCCCGCCCAATCGTCGGCCCGGCAACCAACCACCATCGCATCGCTGTTGGGAAAGGCCGAAACGCCCCAGGTGCCGAATGCAGCCGCCGATGCTGTGTTCCGGCTTGCGAAATATGGATCAACCGGCTTCCAGCCGTTGATGTGCACGATCGCCTCGCCAACCCGGCTCACCCCGGTTGATCGTTGCAGCATCACCCGGCGGTTGCTGCCCACTGGCGGCTCGTCGAACTTCCACCACATCGACCGGCAGAATGTCAGGTTCGCGTATCCGGCAGGCGAACTTCCGCTGAAGGCAGCAGTTGTGTTGCCCGTCTCGAAGCCCGGCTTCCCGCGCACCTCGACATTTTCAAGGTGCCACATGCCGCCGGTGCCAAAGCTCGCCTGCCCCTGCTCGACCGTCAGATTTTCCAGCCACAGCCGCGCAACCTGCCGTGAACCCGGCGCCGCCGTTCCCGACCGCAGGATGCAGTTGGCGCGCGGGTCCGCGTTGTCCGGGTCGCCCCGGATGATCAACCGGCCCTCGTTGCAGTTCGCGCCGCTCGTCACCGTGCCCGCGCCAAACGGCTGCACGCCAGCCAGCAGCGTGATAACGTGCCAGTCCATCGCCCGCGCTGTATCCGCCGCCCATCCATTGCGCGCAGGCAGCGATACATTGGCCAGATACAGCGCCTGAATGGCGGTAATCACATCCGCCGCAGGCGTCCCCGTTTTCGCGCCCGCCAGATCGGTCGCCACCGTCACGCTCGCAGCGGTTGAAGTGCCGGTCGCCGCGTCCACCACCACATGCCGCCTCGGATACAGCGCGCCCGCCGGATCATAGCTGATGCAGTGCGGCGAAGCCCAGCCGATGGGGTTGGCGTTCGTCGCATCCAGCGAATGCGCCGAACCCGTCGAACGCGACTGCCCGATCCAGGGGTAATCCGTCCGGTGGATCGTCACCGGCCCGGCTGTCAACCCGGTCAGGTCCAGCGTCGCACGCCAGCAACGCACATTGTCGCCACGGTCCGAAGCACCAGGCAAGGCCCAGAACGGCCCGACTGTCGTCGTTCCATCGGTCGCCATGAACGACATGCCAGCCAGCGCCTGGTGCAGGCTGCCGCCATGATGGCGTGGATGATGCGAAGCCGCAATCGCTTCGACCGTATAGCTCGTCGTGCCGGAAACCAGCTCGAAGCTTGGCTGCGCCCAGCGCGTGATTGCCATGGGCAGCGGCGCGGTCGAATTGTTGGTGATGCCGCCGGAAATCGTCGCCGCGCCTTCGCCAGCCTTCCAGCCGGCCGCGAACGTCACCGATGCAACCGTGTCGCCTGCATACAAATATTCCGACAGCGCGATCCGCACCGTTCGCGTGCCATCGCCATGGTCTGTCTCATCAAGCTGTGCATGGTTCGGGTATGGCCGCCGGATCGCCTTCAACCCCACCAGCGTCTGGCTGTCCCCAACCGACGCCACCACGCCACCGCCCGACCGGGTGAACCCCTGCCGCGTAACGACCACCTGCACTCTGGGGCTTACATCAGGCGAAAGCGGAAACTGGTCGACACCGCCCGACATGAACCGC
The DNA here is from genome assembly GCF_057137845.1 of Sandaracinobacteroides sp. NCBI lineage: Bacteria > Pseudomonadati > Pseudomonadota > Alphaproteobacteria > Sphingomonadales > Sphingosinicellaceae > Sandaracinobacteroides > Sandaracinobacteroides sp. Next base: position 7,452 of record NZ_DBNHFX010000114.1, read on the forward strand.
CCTTCGGCGCGATCG
>NZ_DBNHFX010000115.1:0-7714 GCF_057137845.1 Sandaracinobacteroides sp.
CCTATGTCGAGAGCTTCAATGGGCGGATGCGCGACGAACTGCTCAACGAGACGCTGTTCACCAGCCTTGCCCATGCCCGCGAGAAGATCGCCAGCTGGGTCGATGACTACAACACCGGGCGGCCGCAGGCACGCCAATTCGTTCCGCCGAGCGCCAGTCAGGAGCGCCATCAGGGTGAGGTCGGTCCCGGCGTGGGCATCCCGATTGAGCGGCTTGTCCTGCATTTCCAGAAGCTTGTTCCAGACATCACCGATCTTGCGGCGGTCGATGTAGCGCTCCGTGCGCGTGCCAAGCTTCGCCCAATGGTGCTTCAGCACGTCCACCGGGTTGTCGCGGATGATCGGTGTCCCGTCCGCCTGCCGGTATTCATCAATGGCATAATTGAGGAGGATGCGGAGGGTGATGAACGCGGCGTTGGCGCTGGCAGGTGCAGCTTTCTTCCCGTCCAGACCGCCCTTCAGCAGCACGGCATGGCGGTCCTTCACCATGTCGCGGGTGATGCTGGCGATGGGCTTGTCCACCCATGTGGTGAACACCTTCTCGACGTGCCGCCGGTATTCCGCTGCCGTGCTGTCCTTCAGCTTACCGACCCTGCTGAGATATGACTCAAGAACGTCTGAAAGGCTCACCTTCATCGCGGCGTCGGTCTTGGCCACAGCGCGCGGGTCTATCCCTTCGCGCATGTCCTGCAACACCTTCTGCGCCCGCTTCCGCGCGGCATCCTCGGTGAGCACGCCGTATGGGCCAAGGGTGAACTGGAGGGACTTACCCTGCACCCGCCCCATGACGATAAAAACCTTCTTGCCCTGAGTGGAGACGCGGAGGCCGTAGCCCTTCAGAGCCCCGTCGTATCCGCCATCCCAATGAACTTCATAGCCCGAGGCGGGCGCTGCAACCTTGTCCACAAAGGTCTTCGTGATCTTCGTCATGACGCTCCTTAGTCGCCAGATTCTAGCGTATTTCTAGCAAGGAGCCCTTATCTACGGCAATCCACCACAAAAAAGCAACGAGGTAACTAGCTGAATATTAAAGAGCCTATGTGCTAGAACAAGGTGCCATAAGCTAGTATTTGGACGTGAATGTCATATTTGTAATCAGGGGGTCGCGGGTTCGATTCCTGCAGCCGGCACCATCCCCCTGCCCAGAAGCGCCGATGCTGCCATGCCGGGCTTGCAATTCACCCATAGTTGGCCTGAATTTGGTGCGATGAAACGGCCGGATACCTTTCTGTTGGGCGATCGTGCCGTGCGGCGCATGGGGTTTGGCGCGATGCAGCTTGCCGGGCGCGGAGTGTGGGGACCGCCTGCCGACCATCGCCGCGCGGTCGCTGTGCTGCGGGCGGCGGTTGCAGCGGGCGTCAACCACATCGACACGAGCGACTATTACGGCCCGCATGTGGTGAACCACCTGATCCACGAGGCGCTGCACCCCTATCCCGACGACCTGCTGATCGTCACCAAGGTGGGTGCCCGGCGCGGCCCGAACGGAGAGTGGCTGCGCGCGGTTTCAGCGGACGAACTGAAAAGCGCCGTTCACGACAATCTGCGGCATCTGGGCGTCGATGTGCTGGATGTGGTGAACATGCGCGCGTTCTTCGCGCAGGGTCCGGCGGAAGGGCCGATGGAGGAAAGCCTCGAGGTGCTGGCCGGGTTGCAGCAGCAAGGCCTGATCCGCCACATCGGCTTGTCGAACGTCACGCCCGCGCAGGTATCGCAGGCGCGGCGCATCTGCCCGATCGTCTGTGTGCAGAATCACTTCAACCTGATCCACCGGGCCGACAGCGCACTGATCGACGCACTGGCAGCCGATGGTGTCGCCTATGTGCCATTCTTTCCGCTGGGCGGCCTGACGCCGTTGCAGTCTGATGAACTGGCGCGCGTGGCGGCAGCAGTGGGGGCAAGCGCGATGCAGGTGGCGCTGGCATGGCTATTACAGCGTGCGCCGAACATGTTGCTGATCCCCGGCACGTCGTCGCCCGGACATCTGGCCGAGAATCTGGCGGCGGCCAGTCTTGTGCTGCCTGCGGAATTGCGCGCGCGGCTGGATGTGCTGGCCTGACCGGCTGCCAAATGAACCCAGGGCCACAAGAAACCCAGGGCCACAAGAAACTCAGGGCCACAAGAAACTCAGGGCATAAGAAAAGGGCCGCAGTCCGAAGACCGCGGCCCTTCCTTGTTCGGCTAGCCGAGAAGTGGATTACTTCTTGGCAGCATCCGACACGGCGTTCGCAGCGTCAGCAGCCTTGTTGGCGGCGTTGGCCGTCGCGTCGGCAGCGTTCGCAACCGTGTTGGCAGCGCCGGCAGCGGCGTCGGCCGTGGCGGCAGCAGCGTTGTCGACAGCGGCGCCGGCAGCGGCGGCAGCGTCGGTCGCAGCAGCGTCAGTAGCGACGGCGGCGTCGGTTGCGGTGGCGGCAGCGTCGGTCGTGACGGCAGCAGCGTCTGCAACGTCGGCAGCCGGAGCTTCAGCCTTTTGACCGCAAGCGGCAACCAGAGCGAGGCTCGCGATGGCGGCGAGCGAAAGAACCTTGTTCATCTAGACCTCCATAGTCGGGCAGGATTGCCCAGTATTGCAGGCCTTGGGGGGTGAAACCTTGCGGCTGCAAGCCCTGTCCCCTGAACGCGGCCATGAAAACCGCGCCCGGAAACCCGAAGCAACGCGCCATTGCATGAGCGCCGTTCCAATTTCAAGCCCTTTTGTTGACAATGTTGGAACAACCACAGTCCGGGGCGGATGCCACAGGCCTTGGCGCAGCGGGCGGGAAAGGGCAATGGGGGCGCATGAACGTTGAACGATCCGGCAGGCCCCATGCTGGCAGGCTTCGCCTTGGAACCCGCAGCTCGCCGCTGGCGCTGGCACAATCCCGGCTGGTTGCCCAGGCATTGGCGGCTGCACATGGGCTGGCTGCCGATCAGGTGGAACTGGTGCCAGTGCAGACAGTGGGCGACCGGGTGCAGGATCGCCCGCTGGCTGAAATCGGCGGCAAGGCGCTCTGGACCAAGGAACTGGATCGCGCCCTGCTGGAGGGTGAAATCGATCTGGCTGTCCATTCCATGAAAGACGTCGAGACGGCGCTGCACCCCGGAATCCGTGTGGCTGCGGTGCTGCCGCGCGCGGATGTGCGTGACCGGCTGGTGGGGGCGACCGATCTTGCCGCGCTGGATCATGGCGCAACGGTCGGCACATCCAGCCCGCGCCGCGCCGCGCAACTGCTGAATCGCCGGCCGGATGTGCATGTCGTGACGATCCGGGGCAATGTCGAAACCCGGTTGCGGCAGGTGGCCGAAGGGCGGGTCGGCGCGACGTTTCTTGCGGCAGCGGGGCTTGCGCGCCTCGGGATCGAGGCAGGCGTTGCGCTGCCGGTCGACACCTGGTTGCCTGCGGCGGCGCAGGGCATCATCGGCGTCACCTGCCGGAAGGGCGACGCGCGGGTGCTGGCATTGCTGGCGGCCATCAACGACGCGCCGACGATGGACTGCCTTGTCGCCGAGCGCGCGGTGCTGGAGGGGCTTGGCGGAAGCTGCCACACCTCGGTTGCCGTGCATGCCGATGGGCGGCTGTTGCGGGCCGAACTCCTCAGCCCCGACGGGGGCGATCGGGTCGATGCGCAATTGCCGATCGGCGGCGATCCGCACGCGCTGGGGCTGGCGCTGGCCGAAGCGTTGATGCAGCGCGCAACACCGGCGATTCGCGCAACGCTTGCCGGCGAAGGCCAGTGATGACGCGCCCGCTGCTGTTGCTGACGCGCCCGGACGACGAAGCGACGCGCAGCGTCGACGTGGCCGACGCCGCCGGCTTCGATGTGCTGGTGGCACCGCTGCTGCATGTCACTCCGCTGCCCTTCACCGTGCCAGACGCGCCCTTCGACGGGCTGCTGTTCACCAGCCCGCGTGCGCCTGTGATCATTGCCCGCCACGCGCCGGAACTGCGGGCGATGCCGGTGCTTTGCGTTGGCCCGCGCACGGCAGAGGCCGCCCGGCAGGCCGGTTTCCGCGTAGAGCTTGCCGGCGAAACAGACGGCGTGGCGATTGTGCGGGCCGCATCCCGGCAAGGATATTGCCGCCTGCTGCAACCATGCGGCGCGAATCGGATCGACATCCCGGTGCCGGACGGCCTGACGCTGCACCCGATCCATGTCTATCAGGCGGTGGCCGCTGACGGGCTTCCGGCGGATGCGTTGTCGGCGCTGGCCGGGGGGCGCCTGTTTGCAACCATGCTGTTTTCCCCGCGAACGGCGCGGATTTTCGCGAACCTCGTGGATCAGGCGGGATTGCCGCGCGCAAGGCACCGGCTGATCGCCCTCAGCCCGAATGTCTGCACGGCCGCGGGGCCGGGCTGGCGATCGGTTGCGACGGCCGGGCTTCCTTCGCTTGATGCGGCGTTGGCGGCGGCGGCCCGGTTGTGGCAGGAAACCGCCAATGACTGACGACGACGCCGATTCTGCTGCACAGGCGATCACGACCGCGCAGCGCAAGCGGAACATCTGGCCGTGGCTGCTGCTTGCGGTGATGACGGCCTTCACCCTTGGCATGACGGGCAGCCCCTGGCTGCAAACACGCGTGCGAAGCTGGTTTCCGGCAAACCCAGCCACCAGTGCGCCCGATCCCGTGGCCAAGGAAGCCGATGGTATCGAATCGCGGCTGGCGATGCTGGAACAGGAACTGGCGCGGCAGAAGCAGCGGAATCCTGCCATCCCGCCAGCCGCCGCGATCGTCGCGGCCGATGCGGGTGCCAGCGCGCAGGTGCAGCAGCTTGCCGTCGAACTGCATGGTTTGCGCGCGCTGATGGAAAGCGGCGATGCGCAGGTGCGCGACATGTTCCTGCTGTCGGTCGCGCGCCGCATGGTAGAACGTGGCCGCCCGCTGGCCGAAATCGAACAGCCGTTGCAGGATCGTTTCGGTGGCGCCGACGGCGCGGCGATGGACGCGCTGCGTGCCTGGTCGCGCGAACCGCAGTCGTTACCCACACTGGCGGCACGGCTGCCGGGCCTTTTGCATGCAGCGCCCGATGCGCAACCGGCTGGAACATGGTGGGAAAGGCTGACCACCGCCCTGAACGGGCTGGTGCGCAAGCAGGAGCCGCTGTCCGCCGGTTCGCCCGAACGGCGGGAGGCGCTGGTATCGGCGGGCATCGCGATCCGGCAGGGCGACCTTGCAGAAGCCGTCACCATGGTTGCGAGCCTGCCGCCAACGGCAGTTGCGGCCCAGTGGCTGCACGAAGCCCGGCTGTTGCAAGGCGCGCTCGACGCGCTGGACAGGCTGGACGGCCTTGCTTTGACGCGGGGCGTGCCGGCAGCCGCCGCCGTTGAATCGGCGCCACCGGCGAACGTGCCTGCGCAGGGCTGAAGCTTGCAGGCGGGCGCCGCGTGAAATGCAAAACAGGGTGATGGTTGCGGTCGCGGCTTGCGGTGCGGGGCAGGCAGCCGTTATGCGCGCACAAGCAGGAACAGGCGGATAGGACGGCGATGCGCGTTGCAATGATCGGATCGGGATATGTCGGCCTCGTGTCGGGGGCGTGCTTTGCCGATTTCGGTCACGAAGTCGTCTGCGTCGACAAGGACCCGGCCAAGATCGAGCGGCTGAACGCCAACGTCATGCCGATCTACGAACCGGGGCTGGACGATCTGGTGGCAACCAACGTCCGTGCCGGGCGGCTGGGCTTCACCACGGATCTGGCCGAAGGCATGCGGGATGCGCAGGCCGTGTTCATCGCCGTCGGCACGCCTTCTCGCCGGGGCGATGGCCATGCGGATCTAAGCTATGTGTATGCCGCCGCACGGGAAATTGCAGCCAACCTGCAAGGCTTTACCGTCGTCGTTACCAAATCGACTGTTCCCGTCGGCACCGGCGACGAGGTTGAACGCCTGATCCGCAACGAAAACCCGCAGGCCGAATTTGCCGTCGCCTCGAACCCTGAATTTCTGCGCGAAGGGGCGGCAATCGCCGACTTCAAGCGCCCCGACCGCATTTTGCTTGGCGTAGAGGACGAGCGCGCGCAGCAGATTCTGGAGGAACTGTATCGGCCGCTTTACCTCAATCAGGCGCCGATCATGGTGACCGGACGACGGACTGCGGAACTGACCAAATATGCCGCCAACGCATTTCTGGCGACCAAGATCAGCTTCATCAACGAAATCGCCGACCTGTGCGAAAAGGTGGGCGCCAATGTGCAGGACGTCGCACGCGGCATCGGTCTCGATAACCGCATCGGCTCGAAATTTCTGAATGCCGGGCCGGGCTATGGCGGAAGCTGCTTCCCCAAGGATACGCTGGCCCTGATCAAGACCGCGCAGGACCACGACGCGCCCGTAAGGATCGTTGAAACGGTGGCGCACGGTAATGAACAGCGCAAGCGCGCCATGGGCCGCAAGGTGATTGCAGCGGCGGGCGGCGATGTGCGCGGCAAGCGGATCGGCGTGCTGGGCCTGACGTTCAAGCCCAACACCGACGACATGCGCGACAGCCCGGCGATCGCCATCATCCAGACGTTGCAGGATGCAGGGGCCGAGGTGCATGCCTTCGACCCCGAGGGCGAAGCACAGGCACGGCTGGTGCTGAACGGCGTCCACTATGCCGACAGCCCCTATGCGGCGATCGAGGGCGCGGATGCGATGGTCCTCGTCACCGAGTGGGATGCCTTTCGCGCGCTCGATCTGGGGCGGGTGAAGGCGCTGCTGAAATCGCCGGTGGTGGTGGACCTGCGCAATATCTACCGCCCGGAGGAAATGGCCCGTCACGGCCTGCAATACACGGGCGTCGGCCGCTAAGGTTGCACAGGCCGCCCGGCATGGCTATAGCCCGGCGCCTGCCGCAAGGCTCGGAGTCGTGGGTGAGTGGCTGAAACCAGCAGTTTGCTAAACTGCCGTGCTGGGTAACCGGCACCGAGGGTTCGAATCCCTCCGACTCCGCCATTTCATAGTAAAAACAAGCACTTACCTACGGGTTCCCGCGCTGAGTGGTTCGCTTTGCTGTGCCGCCCGCAGGCATTGTGTAAGGGCTGTGTAAGTTTTTGGGGCCTGAATCGGGCCGGCTGGTATGCACTCTCTGAAAAATATTGGAGATTATAGGCGCCTGGCTCTTGCAGTGCTGTCGTCCGAGCCCAGATATGACATCGTCAGCGACTAAACAGGGGGGTGATGAATGAACAGCGTACTCGCAGCGATCTACGAGACCAAGCGCCAATCGTACTTGCTCGGATACATCCAGTATCCGGAGAAATTCGACGACGCGATTGCCTATGCCTATTACCATCGCCTGTCCCCTGTACTGCACGCATCATCCGACAAGACGGATCCGTTTGAAGAAGCTTATGACGTAAGCTCTGAATTTATTTCTGAAGTATTGAAATACGTGGACGAAAAATGGCTTGCAGGTGAACTGGATTCAATAGGATTCTATGATCTAGAAGATAGGTTCGGTGGATATAAAACCAACCGAATGGAGCTTAAATTTGCTCTCGAGTATATGAGGATTGATCGTCGATTTGATGAGTCGGTGTGGGAAGCGATCGAAAAGAACGCTCCTATGGAAGCAAACTCTCTTAGCTCGTCATTTTCACCTGATGATGTACATTTTAGTTGAGACTTCTTAACTAGGGTCCAGACTCGTTCAAAGCCAGAAGGCGATGGCGGTTGCGAGCGCCACGCCTGACAGGAAGTTGGCGGCGAGTTTGTCGTAACGGGTGGCGACGCGGCGGAAGTCCTTCATGCGGCAGAAGG
>NZ_DBNHFX010000116.1:0-50355 GCF_057137845.1 Sandaracinobacteroides sp.
TTTCTGCGGCTTTCGCCGCAAAGTTCCGCAGTCCGATTGCTTGTGGCATCATGCCCTGCTGGCGCATAGGATGCACGGATGCGCGGGCTGCGTTCCTGTGGCCCGATTGCCAACCGTCAAGGCGGCACAAGCCGCCGCATCGAGAGGTGATCTGATGTCGAAGCCGGCCCACCAGCCCGATTCCCACGCACTTGCGGAACTGCGGGATTTCCCGAAGGAACTGCGGGCGACGTTTGCAAAACAGATTTTTGCCGGCGCCGCCGAATCCGAACTGGAAGGGCTTTCCGCCGACGACCGGGCGCGGCTTGCCGAACTGGCGTTTGCGGCGTTCGCCAACCGCCCGCCGCACGGCCACAAGGTGCATGTCGGCACCACCGAGGGCGAAGCAGGCAGCCGCCACATGGCGGTCGTCCTCAACACCGACGACATGCCCTTCCTCGTCGATAGCGCAACGGCGGCGATCGCCGCTGCCCGCCTTGATATCCAGCGCCTCGTGCATCCGATTCTGTCGGTTCGCCGCGATGCGACAGGCAAGGTCGTCGCGCTGGGCGATGCCGATGCGCCGCGCGAAAGCCTGATCGTGATGAACGTCGATCGCGCGCCGGCGAAAACCCGCACCCAGCTCGCGCGGCAACTGGATGCGATCTATACCGACGTGCGCCGCGCCGTCACCGACTGGCAGCCGATGCTGAAGGAGCTGCACGACGCCGCCCGCCGCCTGAACGACAACCCGCCGCCGCTGGCGCCGCACCTGCTGGCGGAAACCGTCGCGTTTCTGGAATGGCTGGCCGCCGACAATTTCACCCTGCTCGGCTTTGCCGACGGCAAGCAACGGCTGGGCATTCTGGCAGACGCCGCCCGCTGGCCGGCCCCCGACGACACCGATTCCGCCGATCCGGTGGTGATCGGCAAGTCGGTCCTCACCTCGACCGTGCACCGGACGGTTCCGCTCACCATCGTCACCGTCCACCGCTACGACGGGCAGGGCAAGGTGGCGGGCGCCAGCCATTTCGTCGGCCTGTTCGCCAGCGCCGCGCTGCGCGAAAGCCCGCGCCGGGTGCCGCTCGTCCGCCGCAAGGTGGCCGAAGTAGCGGAACAGCTCGGCCATGCGCCGCGCAGCCACGCCGGGCGCGCGCTTGCGCATGTGATCGAAACCTTCCCCCGCGAAGAACTGTTCCAGATCGGCAACGACGACCTGGTGACGATGGCAAGGGGTCTGCTGTCGCTGCGCGACCGCCCGCGCCCGCACCTGTTCGTGCGCTGGGATGCGCGCGCCGCAAGCGCTTCGATTCTCGTCTATTTCCCACGGGAAATCTATTCCGGCGAACTGCGCCAGAGCGTCGATCGCATGCTGGTGGCGGAACTGGGCGGCACCATCGGCACCTTCGATGCGGAACTGCGCTCCGAGGGACTGGCCCGCGTGCATTATGTGGTGGACGGGCTTTCGAAGGCGCCCGACGCCGACCGGCTGAACCAGTGCCTCACCGACCTGACGCGCGGCTGGGACGCCCGCCTGGAAGCAGCGCTTTCCACCCATGTCGAGCCGATTCGCGCTGCCCGGCTGGCGCTGACGCACGGCCGCGCCTTCACGCCCGGCTATCGCGCCGAATTCACGCCCGAGGAAGCCGCAGCCGACATCCTCAGCCTGACGGCGCTTTCGACGCCGGATGATCGCCATGTCTTTCTGTATCGCCGCACCGGCGACGCCGATTCGACCGTCCGCCTGAAGATTTTCCGGCTGGGCGAAATCATCGCGCTTTCCGATTCGGTGCCGATGCTGGAAAACTTCGGTTTCCGGGTGGTCGAGGAAACTTCCTATGATCTGGCCGGCGGCGAGCTGGGCTGGGTCCATGACCTCCGCCTCGACAGCCCGAACGCCCCCGCCGATCTTGCGTCGTTCTGTGCCGTCGTGAACCCGGCGTTGCAGGCGGTGCTGACCGGGGTGCAGGAAAACGACCAGTTCAACGCCCTGATCCCGTCGTGCGGGCTGACAGCCGAAGAAGCGAACTGGCTGCGCGCCTGTTTCCGGTATCTGCGCCAGATCGGCATTTCCTACTCGATCCAGACGGTCGTCGACACGCTGCGGCGCAACCAGGCGGCGACGCTCGCGCTGTTGTCGCTGTTCCGTGCCCGCCTCGGGCCGCGCGCCAGCGACAAGGCGGCAGAACCCGCCCGCCAGCGGCTCGCACAGGCGCTCGATGCTGTGCAGGCGATCGACGAAGACCGCATCCTCCGGCTGTTCGACGGGCTGATCTGCGCCATGCTGCGCACCAACGCTTTCGTTCCCGGAGGTCCCGAAGCACTGGCGTTCAAGCTCGATTCGGCGCGTGTGCCGGGGCTGCCCAAACCGCATCCGTGGCGTGAAATCTGGGTCTATTCGCCACGGGTGGAAGGGATCCACCTGCGCGGCGGGCCGATCGCACGGGGCGGCCTGCGCTGGTCCGACCGCCGCGACGATTTCCGCACCGAAGTGCTGGGCCTCGTCAAGGCGCAGATGGTGAAGAACTCGGTCATCGTTCCAACCGGCGCCAAAGGCGGCTTCTATCCCAAGCAGTTGCCCGACCCCGCACAGGACCGCGACGCCTGGGCGACCGAGGGGCGCGACGCCTACAAGGTGTTCATCCGCTCGCTGCTGTCGATCACCGACAATCTGGATATCGAGGGGCGCGTGGTGCCGGCCGCCGACGTGTTCCGCCGCGACGGCGACGACCCCTATCTGGTGGTCGCCGCCGACAAGGGAACCGCAACCTTCTCGGACACGGCGAACGGCCTTGCCGCCGATGCGCATTTCTGGCTGGACGACGCCTTCGCCAGCGGCGGCTCGGTCGGCTATGACCACAAGGGCATGGGCATCACCGCGCGCGGCGCCTGGGTTTCCGTGACGCGGCATTTCGCCGAAATGGGCATCGACATCCAGAAAGACCCGGTCACCGTCGCCGGTGTCGGCGACATGTCGGGCGACGTGTTCGGCAACGGCATGCTGCTGTCGAAGGCGCTGAAGGTCGTGTGTGCGTTCGATCACCGCCACATCTTCATCGACCCCAGCCCCGACCCTGCCAAAAGCTGGAAAGAGCGCGCCCGCCTGTTCGCACTGCCGCGTTCTTCGTGGGCCGATTATGATGCAAAGCTGATCTCGAAGGGCGGCGGCGTGTTCCCGCGCTCGCAGAAGTCGATTCCGCTGTCGGCGGAAATCCAGGCACTGCTGGGCGTGGATGCAGCCGAACTGGCGCCAACCGAACTGATGTCGGCGATCCTGAAAGCGCAGGTCGATCTGCTGTGGTTCGGCGGCATCGGCACCTATCTGAAGGGTTCGGGCGAAGCCAACGCCGACGTCGGCGACCGCGCAAACGACGCCCACCGCATCAATGGCCGCGACGTGCGGGCAAAGGTGGTGGGCGAAGGCGCGAACCTCGGCGTCACGCAGGCGGCGCGGATCGAGTATGCGCTGCTCGGCGGCCGCATCAACACCGACTTCGTCGACAATTCCGCCGGGGTCGACACCTCGGACCATGAAGTGAACATCAAGATCGCATTCGGCGCGGCCGTGCGTTCTGGCCGGATCGATCTGGCCGAACGCAACGGCCTGCTGGCCGCCATGACCGACGAAGTGGCGGCGCTGGTGCTTGCCGACAACAGCGCGCAGACGCTGGTGCTGTCGGTTGCACAGTCGCACGCCCGCGAACGGTTGCAGTCGCATGTGCGGCTGATGGAGCTGCTGGCTGCGACCGGCAGGCTGGACCGGCAGATCGAAGGCCTGCCCACCGCACAGGTGATCGACGAGCGGCGGCGTCTGGGGCAGGGGCTTACCCGGCCGGAAATCGCCATCCTGCTGTCCTACACCAAGATGGAACTGAAAGACGCGCTGTTCGTGTCGAAGGTGGTCGAGGATCCGCTGACCGAGGCCCTGCTGTTCCGCGAGTTCCCGCCTGCCATGCACGAACGCTTTGGCGACGAGATTCGCAGCCACCAGTTGCGCAGCCAGATCATCGCCACCATGCTGGCGAACCTGCTCGTCAACCGGGGCGGGCTTACCCTAGGCCACGATCTGGCGGCCGAGGCCGGCTGCTCGCTGGAAACCGTCGCAGCGGCGTTTGTCGCCGCACGCACCCTCTTCGACCTCGAGGGGCTGTGGAAGGCGATCGACGCGGCCGACGTGCCGGCGATGCGGGCGCTGGCGCTGCATGCCGAAGCCGCCGACGCCACACGCATTCTGGTCGGCGATCTGGTCAGGCGCAGCGGCGTCGAAAGCCCGACGGCGCTGTCGAAGCGGCTGGCGCCGGGGCTGAAGCGGCTGCTGCCCAGCCTCGACCGCCTGCTGCGCCCCGAGCCAAAGGCGCAGGTCGAGGCAGTGCGCCAGCGCCTCGCGGCAGAAGGCGCGCCGGGGAATGTGGTCGACTGGATCGCCACCCTGCACGCGCTTTCCGGCGCGTCGGGCGTGGTGGCGCTTGCGTCTGATCTTTCGCTCGACGAATCAAAGACCGCCGAAGCCTATACCCGCCTTGGCGAAGCGCTTGGCGTCGACTGGGCGCAGGGCGCGGCGCGCACCCTCGCACCGGCCGACAGTTGGGAACGGCTGCTGGCCGACAGCACCGTTCGGGGCTTCGAGACCATCCGCCTCGACCTCATCCGCCAGCTTACGCCTGCATCGGGCGACCCGCTGGCAGCGGTTGAAAAATGGCTGGCCGCCAACGCCGGGCGTGCCACGACGCTGTCGCAGGCGATCGCCGGCGCCCGCAGCGCCGGTGTGCCGACGCTGCCGATGCTCGCGCATCTGGCGGCGATGGCGCGCTCGGTCCTCAGCGCCTGACCACAGCTTGGGGGGCGGCCCGGCGGGCTGCCCCCTTCCCGGCCGCCAACCCTTGCCGCAGCGGCAAAGCTGCGCTAAGGGCGCCGCTCCCGAAGAAAGCCGGAGGGGCCATGCGCGGAATTCGCCGCGAGGCCAGCGATCGGCACCGAAGAAGAGAGAGACACATGCCGTTCTACGAGCATGTCTACCTCGCGCGGCAGGATCTTGCCCCCGCGCAGGTGGAAGCCATCACCGAGGCACTCGGCAACATCATCACCGAAAATGGCGGCAAGGTTGCCGGCACCGAATATTGGGGCCTGCGCAACATCGCCTACCGGATCCACAAGAACCGCAAGGCGCATTATGTGCTGCTGAACATCGAAGCACCGGCCCCCGCCGTGCAGGAGATGGAGCGCCAGGTCGCCCTGAACGAGGACGTGATCCGCTACCAGACCATCCGCGTCGAAGCGCTGGAAGCCGGCCCGTCGGCGATGATGCGCAAATCCGACCGTGGTGAGCGTGGCGAGCGTGGTGAGCGTTCCGAACGCAGCCCGCGCGGCGAACGCGCCCCCCGTGGCGAGCGCGCACCGCGCACCGAAGAAGGAGCCTGGTAAACCATGGCACGCCCGTTTTTCCGTCGCCGCAAGAGCTGCCCCTTCTCGGGCAACAATGCGCCGAAGATCGACTACAAGGATATCCGCCTGCTGCAGGGCTTCGTCTCTGAGCGGGGCAAGATCGTTCCGTCGCGCATCACCGCCGTTTCGGCGAAGAAGCAGCGCGAGCTTTCGCAGGCCATCAAGCGCGCACGCCACCTCGGCCTGCTGCCCTACCTCGTGAAATAAGGAACGCGACCGATGGATGTGATCCTTCTTGAACGTGTGGAAAAGCTCGGCCGCATCGGCGAAGTGGTGTCGGTGAAGCCCGGTTTTGCCCGCAACTTTCTGCTGCCGCGCGGCAAGGCCCTGCGCGCAACCGAAGCCAACAAGGCCAAGTTCGAAGCGCAGCGCGCCCAGATCGAAGCCGACAACGCCCACCGCCGCGACGCGGCCGAAGCCCAGTCGAAGACCATGGTCGACGTGATCGTCGTCCTCATCCGGCAGGCTTCGAACGCCGGCGCGCTTTATGGTTCGGTTTCGGCCCGCGACATCGCCGAAGCCATGGCGCAAGCCGGCCACAAGGTGGCGAAGTCGGCGGTCGTCCTCGACCGTCCGATCAAGTCGCTCGGCATCTCCGAGGTGAAGCTGGTGCTGCACCCGGAAGTCAGCGTCACCGCCAAGGTGAACGTCGCCCGTTCGCCGGAAGAAGCCGAACTGCAGGCACAGGGCGTCGACGTGACGGCCGACCTGTTCGAGCGCGAGGAAGCCGGCTTCACCGAGGACTATGATCCGAACGCCGAGCCGGGCGCGACCGCCGAAGCGCCGGTCGAAGCCGAAGGCGACGCCGAAGCCTGAGCTTTGGTCCGAAAACGACAAGGGGCGCCCGGCGATGGTCGGGCGCCCCTTTTCGTTTCGGCTCAGGCGCCTTCGGGTGCGTCGTCGGCCATAATCCGGGTTTGCAGCAGCGCCAGCGCTGCACGCGCGAACGCCAGCATGTTGCCCATACGGTCGTTGCTGGCCGTCTCGATCGTCTGCGCAACGACGAAGCGCGGCCCTGCAACCGCAATGCAGCAGTGCCCCGGCGGATCGCCATAGGGGTTGCCGGAAGGGCCGGTAGCGCCGGTTTCCCCAAGCCCCCAGCTTGCCTTGAACCTGCCTTGCGCCCGCATCGCCAGCGCCCGCGCATAGGGTTCGGTTGCGCCGCGCAGGCCACGCACATCTTCGCGCTTCAAATCCAGCAGGCGGTGGCGGGCGCGCGGCGTATAGATGATGCCGCCCCCCAGATAGAAGGCCGACGCGCCGGGAACCGCCAGCAGCGCCGACGAGATCAGCCCGCCGGTCGAGCTTTCGGCGACGGCAAGCCGCTGCCTGCGCTCGATCAGCAGGTCGGCAACGGTACGGCCATCGGCCAGCAGCGCATCGAAACTCATGGGATTTCGCCGGTGAACTGTTCGCGCAGTTCGCGCTTCATGATCTTGCCGATGGCGCTGCGGGGCAGTTCATCCGCCAGTTGCACCGCCGCCAGCCGCTGCACCTTGCCAAGCAGGCCGTTGGCGAACGCGCGGATTTCTTCGGGGTCGGCGCCGGGCGCCACCACGAAGGCGACGGGACTTTCCCCCCACGCGCGCGACTGCACGCCCACCACCGCCACGTCGCGCACGGCGGGATGCCGCGCGATCACCTGTTCGATGTCGATCGGGTAGATATTGAAACCGCCTGAAATGATCATGTCCTTGGCGCGCCCCATCAGCTCGATGAAGCCGTCGGCATCGCGGCGGGCCAGATCTCCGGTGCGGATGAAGCGGCGGCCGTCGGGATGGGTCCAGATCGCTTCGGCCGAGGCCTCCGGCCGGTTGGCATAGCCCGTCATCATCGCCGCCGAATGGCCGATGATTTCCCCCACTTCATCGACGCCTGCCTCGGTGCCGTCGTCTTTCACGATCAGCACTTCGGCGCCCGGCATCGGCTGGCCGATGGTGTGCAGCTTGTCGGGGTAAACATGCGCCAGCAGCGCCGTGCCGCCGCCGCCTTCGGTCATGCCCCAATATTCGATCAGCCCGCCGGGCCAGCGTTTCAGCACGTCTGCCTTCAGGTCAGCGGCGAACGGGGCCGAGGTGCAGAACTTCAACTGATAGGAGGAAAGATCGAAACGGTCGAAGTCCGGCAGATCCATGATCCGCCGATACTGCACCGGCACCAGCATCGAGTGGGTTGCCCGGAACTGCTGCGCCAGTTCCAGAAAGCCGTGCGCATCGAACTTCGGCATCATCACCAGATGGCTGCCCCACGCAAGCGCGGGCAACGCCGCCACCAGCGTCGTGTTGGAATAGAGGGGCGTCGCCAGCAGCGCCACGCTGTCCGGGCCGTAGCCCGATGCCGCGCCCCCCAGAAGGTGGCTCCAGCGCATCTGCCAGCTTTGCACGATCCCCTTGGGAACGCCGGTGGTGCCCGAGGAATAAATGATGTTGAACGGCATCGGCAGCAGTGCCGCGTCGTCGATCGCCAATAGTGCGGGCGGGCCGTCCGCCAGCCATTCGTCCAGCGCCTCGATTCGCTGCACGCGGGCGGAAAAACCGATCGCGGCCAGCGCCTTGGCGTTCGCATCGTCCAGAAACAGGATGGGCGCTGCCGAATCGGCCACCATCGCTGCAAGCTGTTCTGGCGTCGCGCTGGGCGGCATCGGCGCCACCGCCACCCCGGCGATCAGCGCCCCCAGATAGAGCGCGACATAATCATTGCTGGTGTAGGCGATGATCGCAATCGCGCTGCCGGGTTGCACGCCGTCGCGTTGCAGGCTGGCGGCCACCTGCCCCGCGCGCTGTGCAAGCTCCGCCCAGGTCAGGGTTTCACCGGAAACGGTAACGGCCGGCCGGTCGCCCCTGAGTTCGGCATTTCTGGCGATCAGGTCGCCGATGCGGTGAAACGTCGTGTCGATCGTCATGCAATGAGCGCCCTCATGGCTGAAACAAGTGCAAGCGGCTGGTCCACCATCACATGATGATGCGCTTCCGGGATGGGCACCAGCCTGCTGCCCGCAGGCAGGCGCTTTGCCATGTCGGCGACCAGCCCTGCCGTCACCAGATCGGAATTTTCCCCCCACATCAGCGTCACCGGGCAGTGCGGCGCGGCAAGCGGATCGAGGTCGCTTTGCGCCTTGAAGTCGCTCCAGAGGAACGGGTCGAACTTCCAGACGAAGCCGCCGTCGGCCGGTCTCAGGGCATTGCGGGCGATGAAGTCGGCGATGAACAGATTGCCCGTGGGTTGCGGCGGCACCCAGCGGAACCGCGCCAGCGCTTCGGGGATCGTCGGATAGACATGGTGCGGCCTGGCGTCGCCGCCGCTCCGCCTCGGGCGGCGCGACATCGTCGGGTGAAACGGCGTGTCGATGATGATCGCCTGCGACAGCGGCGCGTCCGGCCGGTTCGCCAGCGCCATCATCGGGAAGCCGCCGAAGCTGTGCCCGACTGCGGTGAACGGCCCGGTATCGGCAAGCCCCGCAGCAGCGGCAACGGCCAGCATTTCCTCGACGAAAATATCCAGCGAATAGCTTTGGCGATGGTCGGAATTGCCCATCCCCGACCAGGTGGGCGCCGCCACCCGGTGCGTCTGCGCGAAGAACGGGGCAATGAACCGCCACCAGTCGGCGTGGGCGCCGTTGCCGTGCAGCAGCAGCAGGCCGGGCTTGCCACGGTCGCCCCACGCCAGCCACTCGACTTCGGCGCCCGCCACTTGCAGCCGATGCCGCTCGTACGGGGTGGATATCGCTGCTTCGAACCAGTCGGGCGCGTCGGGCGCCGCGCCACCCAGATGCGCCAGCGGCGCCGGGCCGCGTTCTGTCACGCGGTCATGCATAGGGGCGCGGGCCATACCATGGGAAAAAGTCGGGCATGTCGGCCGACACCCGGTCAGGGAAGCTGGCCGGGCGCTTTTCCAGAAAGCTCATCACGCCTTCGCGTGCGTCGGCCTGGCGGCCACGGGCATAGATGGCGCGGCTGTCCAGCTTGTGCGCTTCCATCGGGTGGTCGGCGCCCAGCATCCGCCACAGCATCTGCCTGGTCAGCGCAACCGAAACCGGCGCGGTGTTGTCGGCGATTTCGCGCGCAAGGGCGATGGCCGCCGGCATCAGTTCCTCAGGCGGCACGACCTGCCTGACGAGGCCCGCCTCCAGCGCCTCGGCGGCGCCGAACACCCGCCCGGTCGCGCACCATTCCATCGCCCGCGAAATGCCGACGACACGCGGCAGAAACCAGCTCGAACAGGCTTCGGGCACAATGCCGCGCCGGGCAAACACGAAGCCGAAGCGGGCGTCGGCCGAGGCCAGCCGGATGTCCATCGGCAGTTGCATGGTTGCCCCGATGCCGACGGCTGCACCGTTCACCGCGCCGATCACCGGCTTCAGGCTTTCGAAGATGCGCAACGTCACCCGGCCGCCGCCATCGCGCACGGCTTCCTGCGCATAATCGACGCTGCCATCCGCGCGGATCGGCGAACCGGTGCCCGCACGACTGTTGTTGGCGTCGGTGCGCTTTTCATAGTCGAAGGTGGCGGCACCTGCCGACAGGTCGGCGCCGGCGCAGAAGGCCCGGCCCGCCCCCGTCACGATCACAACCCTCACGTCGTCGCGGCTGTCGGTCTCGTCGAATGCCGAGATCAGCTCGTGCATCATACGGCCGGTGAAGGCGTTCATCCTGTCGGGGCGGTTCAGCGTCAGCGTGGCGATGCCGCCGGCGATTTCAAGGCTGGTTTCCTGCCGGTCGGTCATCACAGCGCCTCCACGATGGTCACGTTCGCCAGGCCGCCGCCTTCGCACATGGTCTGCAGGCCATAGCGTCCCCCGCGCGCCTTCAGCGCATGGATCAGCGTCGTCATCAGCTTGGTGCCGGAAGCACCGAGCGGGTGGCCAAGCGCGATGGCGCCGCCATTGACATTGAGGCGCTTGGGATCAGCGCCCAGTTCACGCTGCCACGCCAGCGGCACCGAGGCAAAGGCCTCGTTCACTTCATAAAGGTCGATGTCGCCGATCCGCATGCCGGCCTTTTTCAGCGCCGCCCGCGTCGCGTTGATCGGCGCCTCCAGCATGACAACCGGATCCTCGCCGATCACCGTCAGGCTGTGGACGCGCGCGATCGGATCGACGCCAAGCTTCTTCAGCCCGGCCTCGTTCACGACGACAACGCCGCTCGCCCCGTCGCAGATCTGCGAGGATGTCGCCGCAGTCAGCCGCCCGCCCTCGCTCAAAAGCTTCACCGCCTTCGTTGCCTCCAGCGTCGCCTCGAAGCGGATGCCCTCATCGACATCGTGCACCGCCGGGTTGTTTTCCGTGTCCAGGCCGGAAACCGGCACGATTTCGGCGGCGAAGGCGCCGGCGCGCGCGGCTTGCGCTCCCTTGCGCTGCGAATCAAAGCCGAACATGTCCAGATCATCTTTCGACAGATCATATTTCCGGGCGATCATTTCCGCGCCCGCGAACTGGCTGAACTGCACGCCGGGATAGCGCGCCTTCATCGCCGGGCTGACATAGGTGCCCGCGCCCGCGTCCATCGCCGCCTTGAACGGCAAGGCCATCGGCACCCGCGTCATGCTCTCGACACCGGCGGCGATGACGACATCCATCATGCCCGACATCACCGTCGCGGCGGCGAAGTGCAGCGCCTGCTGCGAGCTGCCGCACTGGCGGTCGACCGAGGTTCCAGGCACCGATTCCGGCAGTTTCGACGACAGCACCGCGTTGCGGGCGACATTGGCGCTTTGCTGGGCGAACTGGTTCACGCAACCCATGATCACGTCCTCGAACAGCGCGGGATCGTGCGCGCCCACCAGATCATCGAGCACCTGCGCCGCCAGATCGGCCGGATGCCAGTCGCGCAGGCGTCCGCCCTTGCGGCCACCCGCAGTCCGCCGCGCTTTCACGATATAGGCCGTGCCCATTCACAATCTCCCCTCGGAACCGACAATCCGGCCGGTTATGCGCGGTGGTCGCAGGCTTGTCCCCTCTGACAATCGTGGAGGCATCCTGGGCAATCGGGGCTTGCGCGGGCGGGAAAAGCAGGCACAGTCGCGCGCCATGCGCAAACTGCTGGTCACACTTGGCATCGTTGCCGCCATCGCCGGCGGGCTGTTCCTGTTCCTGCGCCAGCCGCTTGCACAAACCACCGAGGCGGCGCTCCGCGCCTATCCGGTCTACAGCTTCGTCCGCACCCGCAACGATTCGCTGCTGTTTTTCCGGCATCAGGGGCTGGACGGCGCGAACAGGCTGCAACACCGGCGCAACCTGTCGGACTGGCGCGACCGGTTCGTCACCACGCCGAACAACGACACCTTATATTCGCTGGCCTTCCTCGACCTGTCGGCCGGGCCGGTCGGGCTGAAGATGCCGCCGCTGCCGGCCCGCTATCATTCGGTCGCGGTGATGGATGCGCAGACCGACAATATCGTCGTCGCCGGCACGCGCGACGGCGGAACCGGCGGCGAACTGCTGTTCTATTACGGCGACAAGCCCCCCGCCGATGCCGGCAATGCCCGGCTGCACCGCCTGACCACCCCGCAGGCATGGCTTCTGGTGCGCACGCTGGTCGATGGACCCGCCGACCTCGAGGCCGCGCGCGCCGCGCAAAGCGGGTTTGAACTGCTGATGCCGGAAGTCAGCCGGCGCCCGGCGCAGGAAGCCGTTGCGCTGCCGGTGCTGCCCGATCCGGCGATGCTGCTGAGGCGGGCGAATCCGGTGATCGCCGAAAGCCCGCACCTGCAAGACGCCGCGCTTGCCGCCACCGGCTATGGCGGCAGCGCCGACGCGTTCGACAAGCTGCCGATGTGGCGGCAATGGCTGTGGCGCGCAATGCTGCCGCGCATCTTCGAGCGGATGAAATCGGCGATTGCAGCAGGCGCCCGCACTACCGGAGACGGCTGGGCCAAAACGCCGCCGGGGATCGGCACTTCGGCCGCAACGCCCGCCCTGCGTTCGGCGATTGCGCTGGCGGGCCTTGGCGCCCTGCCGGCAGACGAAGCGGTCTACTGGTCTGCTGTCATCGACGGCAAGGGGCAGGAACTCGACGGTTCGAAACGCTACCGGCTGACCATCCCCGCCGATGTGCCGGTGCGCGCCTTCTGGAGCATGTCGCTTTACGAACGGCTGGCCGACGGCCGGCTGTTCTATGTCGAAAACCCGATCGATCGCTATGCCGTCGGCAACCGTTCGCCCGGTCTGCAACGGAACGCCGACGGCAGCCTGACGCTGGTGATCCAGCCCGACAGACCCGCCGACGCCGCAAACTGGCTGCCAGCGCCCAAGGGACGGCTGTTCACCCTGATATTCCGCGCCTACCTGCCGGATCAGCCGATCCTTGCCGGAACATGGCGCCTGCCCGCAGTGGAGCAAACGACCGAATGAAGAACTGGATCGCCGCCATCGCCCTTGCCTTCGCTGCTGCCGCGCCGGTTGCGGCGCAGGGCATGCTGCCGACACCGCCGCGCGGGCAGGAGGCGCAAGGCCCCTATGAGACACTGGTCATTCGCGGGGCAACCATCATCACCGGCAACGGCGGGCCGCCCTATGGCCCGGCCGACATCGTGGTGAAGGGCGGACGCATCGCCGAAATCCTTCCTGCGGGCACCCCCGGCCTGAAAATGAAGGCAGATCGCCCGCCGCACGGCGCCACGCGCGAAATCGACGCCACCGGCATGTATGTCCTGCCCGGCTTCGTTGACACGCACGGCCACAACGGCGACCCGGAAAAGGCGCCCGACCCCAGCTACGGCTATCGGCTGTGGCTGGCCCACGGCGTGACGACGGTGCGCGGGGTGTCGCTGTTCTGGGATCCGGCGCGCTCGCTTGCCGACAAGCGCCGCAGCGCCGCCGGAGAAATCACCGCACCCCGCTTCTTCGTGTACCAGACGCTGGGCAGCGGCTGGAAGGAAGGGCCGACCAACACGCCGGAAAAGGCCCGCGCCTGGGTGCGCTGGGCAAAGGCGCAGGGGATCGACGGCATCAAGTTCTTCAATCGCGGCGATGAAACCGGCGCCATCACCCGCGCCGCAATGGACGAAGCCAAGAAACAGGGGCTGGGCACCGTCGCCCACCTGTCACAGCCGAACATCGTCGAACTGAACGGCAGGCAGGCAGGCGAAGCAGGGCTTGGCACGCTGACGCACTTCTACGGCCATTTCGAAAGCCTGCTGAAGAACCGCCGGATCCAGGACACGCCCTACAGCTATAATTACAACGACGAGCAGGCGCGCTTTGGCGGCATCGCCGACATCTGGGACCAGATCTACGAGCCGGGCGGGCCGGAATGGATCGCCTACCTCGAGGAGCAGAAGAAAAACGGCGTCACCTTCGACCCGACCTTCAACATCTATTCCGCATCGCGCGACCTGATGCGCGCCCGCAACGCCGACTGGCACCGCGAATATACCCCGCCGTCGCTGCTGCGCTTCTTCGAATCCAACCGCGACAATCACGGCAGCTATTTCTTCGACTGGACCACGGCGAACGAAGTGACGTGGCGCAATTTCTATGGCCGCTTCATGCGCCTCATCAACGACTACAAGAACATGGGCGGGCGGGTGACGACGGGTTCGGATTCGGGGTTCATCTGGCAGACTTGGGGCTTCGGCTACATCCTCGAACTGGAACTGCTGCAGGAAGCCGGTTTCTCGCCGCTGGAAGTGATCGAGGCCGCCACCACCAACGGCGCGAAAACGCTGATGGAACCGAAGGGTCTGGAACCCGATTTCGGGCTGGTCCGCCCCGGCATGCGCGCCGATCTGGTGATCGTGCCGGAGAACCCGTTGCAGAACCTGAAGACGCTGTATGGCACCGGCCATGAACGCCTCGACGACGCGACCAACCAGCAGAAGCGGGTCGGCGGCGTCCGCTGGACCATCCGCGACGGGATCGTCTTCGATGCGCCGATGCTCCTGGAATCGGTGCGCCGCGATGTTGCCGCCGAAAAGGCAAGGGCGGCCACAGCCCATTGAGGGCGGCGGCGCGCTCGCCTAATGCTGGGTCCATGGCAGACAGGCTTCGCATCAGCGCCGCGCAACTGAACCCCTCGATGGGCGATCTGGCGGGGAACGCCACCGCCATATTGCGCGCAAGATCGGCCTCGGCCGACGCCGACCTGCTGGTGACGCCGGAACTGTCGCTGCTGGGCTACCCGCCCGAGGATCTGGTGCTGAAGCCCGCCCTGCATGCAGCAGCGATGGCGGAACTCGACCGGCTGGCGCAGGCGTCCGCCGATGGCGGCCCGGCGATGCTGGTCGGCACCACATGGGCAACCGATTCCGGCCTGCACAACGGCCATGTGCTGCTCGATCAGGGCAGGATTGCCGGTGTCGCCCTGAAAACCGATCTGCCGAACTATGGCGTATTCGATGAGAAGCGCGTGTTCGTGCCCGGCCCGCCCGCCGAACCGCTGAATTTTCGCGGCGTCCGCTTGGGGATTCCCATCTGCGAGGACATGTGGCGCCCGGAAGTTTCGGCCCGGCTGAAGGAACAGGGCGCCGACCTGCTGATCGTCCCCAACGGCAGCCCCTTCGAGCTTGGCAAGGAAGGCCGTCGCCTCGAACTGGCCCGCAGGCGCGTTGCCGAAACCGGGCTGCCGCTGCTCTATGTGAACCGCACCGGCGGGCAGGACGAACTGGTGTTCGACGGCGGCAGCTTTGCCCTGCATGCCGATGGCCGCATGGCCGCCCGCCTGCCCGACTGGGACGAAGCCGTCGTGCCGGTCGAATGGTCGCGCAGCAGCGGCTTTGTGGAAACCACGATCGCCCCGCCCGACAGCTACGAGGAGGAAATCTACCACGCCATGCTGGTCGGCCTGCGCGACTATGTCGGCCGCAACCGCTTTCCGGGCGTGGTGCTGGGGCTTTCCGGCGGCATCGACAGCGCGCTGGCGGCGGCGGTCGCGGTCGATGCGCTTGGCGCCGACAAGGTCTGGTGTGTGATGCTGCCCAGCCGCTTCACCAGCCGCGAAAGCCTGGATGATGCCGCCGGTTGCGCCCGGATGCTGGGTGTCCGGCTGGATAACATCCCGATCGAACCGGCCGTCGGCGCCATCGAAATGATGCTGGCGGGGCAGTTCGCCGGCACACCAACGGGCCTCGCCGAGGAAAACGCCCAGTCGCGGTTGCGGATGGTGGCGCTGATGGGGCTTTCCAACAAATTCGGCCACATGCTGCTGACGACCGGCAACAAAAGCGAGCTTTCGGTCGGATATGCCACCATCTACGGCGACATGGCGGGCGGCTACAATGTGCTGAAAGACGCCTACAAGACGACGGTGTTCCGGCTGTCGCGCTGGCGCAACATCGTCAGGCCGAGGCTGGGGCTGGGCAGCGACGGGCCGGTGATGCCGGAACGTGTCATCACCAAGCCGCCGACCGCCGAGTTGCGGGAAAACCAGCGCGACGACGACAGCCTGCCCCCCTACGACGTACTGGACCCGATCCTGCACGGTCTGGTCGAGGAGGAACTTTCGGCAACCGAAATCGCGGCGCGCGGAATCGCCGATGTGGAAACCGTCCGCCGCATCGAACGGCTGCTCTATATTGCCGAATACAAGCGCCGGCAGGCGCCGCCCGGTGTGAAGATCGGCCCGCGCACCTTCGGCCGCGACCGCCGCTATCCGATCACCAACGCCTTCCGCACCGCCTGAGGGCGGGAAGGCCGATCCGGCGACCGCGATGCCCGATCTTCCCGCACCAGAAGCCGCCGCTGCCTTCGCCGCCGAAGTGCTGCGGCTGGGCCAGCCGGGCTTCGGGCATGGCACGAAACTGGCGGTCGCCGTGTCCGGCGGCGGCGATTCGCTGGCGCTGATGTGGCTGGCGGCAGCGGCATTCGGCGCTGCAACGCATGTGCTGACGGTAGATCACGGCCTGCGTGCCGATGCCCGCGCCGAATGCGCCGAAGTGGTCCGGCTGGCGCAGACCCTCGGCCTGCAGGCAAGGGTGCTGACACTGGCGATCGAGGGCGGCGCCAATGTGCAGGCGAATGCGCGGCTGGCGCGCTATGCGGCGCTTGGCGCGTGCTGCAAGGATCTGGGCATCGACTGGCTGCTGACGGCGCACCACATCGACGATCAGGCGGAAACACTGCTGCTGCGGCTGGCGCGCGGCAGCGGCATCGGCGGCCTGTCGGGTATCCGCGCCAGCACCCGCATCGCGGGCGTACAGGTGCTGCGACCGCTGCTGGGCACTCGCCGCACCGCGCTTCAGGCGATCGTTGCCGCCGCCGGGTGGGCGCCGGTGCAGGATCCTTCGAACGACGACCCGCGCTTCGACCGGACGGCCGCCCGGCGGCTGCTCGGGGAAACAGTGTGGCTGTCACCGGACCGGCTGGCCGCTTCCGCCGCCAATCTTGCCGAAGCATCGGCCGCGCTGGACTGGGCGGAACAGCGATGCTGGGAAAGCCGCGCCCGATGGGCCGCTGGTGTGCTGATCCTGCATGCCGAGGCGCTGCCGGCCGAACTGCGTCGGCGGCTGCTGTTGCGCGGGCTTGCCGAACTGGGGGCGCAACCGCGCGGCAGCGCCGCGCAGCGCATGCTGGCAAGGCTGGAACGGGGCCAGACCGCGACGCTGCAAGGCGTCAAGGCAACGCCCGGGGCGGGGGAATGGCATTTGGCGGCTGCGCCGCCGCGCCGCACGGCAAGGCGCGGCTGACCCGCTTCAGCCGAACGGCCGGTCGATCGACGGCTGCGGTTCGGTGAACCACTGCGCCCCGGTTTCCGTGACGAAGAAATGATCTTCGAGCCGGATGCCGAAGCGCCCCGGCACCACGATCATCGGTTCATTGGAAAAACACATCCCCGGCGCCAGCGGCGTGCGGTCGCCGCGCACCAGATAGGCCGGTTCGTGGATCGAAAGGCCGATGCCGTGTCCGGTGCGGTGCGGCAGCCCGGGCAACCGGTAGTCCGGGCCAAGTCCGGCTGCTTCCAGCACCCGGCGCGCCGCACGATCGACGCTTTCGCAAGGATTGCCCGGCACGACCGCGTCGAAGGCAGCGGCCTGCGCCTGCTTCTCAAGCGCCCACATGCGGCGCGCTTCGTCGTCGACCGGGCCGAAGGCATAGGTGCGGGTGATATCGGAATGATAGCCGTCGATGGTGCAGCCGGTATCGATCAGCACGATCTCGCCTTCCTGAAGCTGCTGGTCGATCGGCAGCCCGTGCGGATAGGCCGTCGCCTCCCCGAACTGGACGGCGCAGAAAGTCGATCCGGCAGCACCAAGCGCCCGGTGCGCTGCATCGATGAAGCGCTTCACTTCGGATGCACGAATGCCCGGCGCCAGAATGCGCGCCGCCCGGCGATGCACTTCCAGCGTCATGGTCTTTGCCTGTTGCAGCAGCGCCAGTTCTGCGGCGGATTTGCGCATCCGCAGCCCGTCGATCAGCGGCGCGCCATCCAGCAGCTTCAGCCGCCCGCCAAGCCGCCTTGCCGCACCATAATCCAGCAGCGGATCAACGGCGAGCGCCGCACCGGCGGGCAGTGCATCGGCCACCAGATCGGTCGGGCTTTCGTCTTCCTCCCACAGGCGGATGTCGGCATCGATCGCCAGTTCCGCTTCCATGCTGCCACGTTCGAACGCCGGGCACACCAGAATCGGCCGCCCCTGTTCCGGCAGCAGCAGCGCGACGAGGCGTTCGCTTGGCCGCCATGTAAGCCCGGTGAAATAGTGCAGGCTGGCGCCCGCGTTCACCAGCAGCGCATCGGCGCCAAGCGCCCCAAGGCTCGCCCGCGCGCGCGAAAGCCGCTCCTCGCGCTCGGCGACGGTGATTGGTGGCGCGCGCCCCTCCCATGGGCCAAGCGTTGCCAGTTCATGCGCGGCCGTCGATCCACCCACCATGTCGGTCATCCAAATCTTTCCAGCCTGAAGGGCGAAATATCGATTGCAGGTTCCCGGCCTTCGGCCAGCGCCGCCACCAGTTCGGCCGTGGTTGCCGCAAGCGTCAGGCCAAGATGCTGATGGCCGAATGCATACAGCATATTGCCAGCCCGCGACGAGCGGCCGATCGCGGGCAGATAGTCGGGCAGCGTCGGCCGGGCGCCCAACCAGCGCCGCCAGTGCCCGTCGGTCGGCAGGCCGAGCGCTTCCATGTGCGCCTCAAGCCGCAGCCATTTTCGCGGATCTGCGGGCGCGTCGGCATCGCCGAACTCGACGAAACTCGACGCCTGCACCTCGTGGCCGAAACGGGTGACGATCATCGACCGGTCCTCGAACACCAGCGGCGGCATGTCGGCCGGCCACAGGCCCGCCTCGGTGCGGATGTGATATCCGCGCTCGGCGATCAGCGGCGCCTTGTGGCCCAGTGCGCGAACCAGCGGCGCACTGCACGCGCCTGCCGCCACCAGCACCAGATCGGCCGGATGGCCGGGAACAGACGCACGCCCGCCCTCGGTCACCAGCCGTCCTGCTTCGTGCAGCAGCCTGCCGCCAGCCGCCGCAAGCGCTGCCTCCAGCGCGCGGGCGAGCGTCGGCAGATCGGCGATCTGCGCGCTTCCGGCAAAGCGGATGCCGCCGCCGAGCGGCCTGCCGGTCAGGCGCGTGATTGCCGCAAGTTCGTCGGCGGTCGCGTCACGGAAAACCGCTGTGCCGGTGTCGGCCGCAGCCCATGTGCTACGTCCCTTCTGCGCACTGGCCGGGCTTTCCCACAGCACGAAATGGCCTTCTTCGCGCAGGATTTCCGGCTGCCCGACTGACGCCGCCAGCCGCCGCCACGCGGGCAGCGCATCGCCCAGCAGGCCGCCAAGTGCGCGGCAGCCATCTTCGAAACGGTGATGATCGGCAGCCGCCAGAAACGACAGCGCAAACGGCAGCCAGTGCCGGATCTGCGCCAGCGGCAGATCCATCGCCCCGCCAGCGGCAAAGCGCCTGCCCCAGGCCGACCTGAGCGTCGCCCACGAAGCCAGCGGCGCCACCTGTTCGGTGGCGATATGCCCGGCATTCCCCCACGACGCCGCCTGATGCCGGGCGTCCGGTTCAAGCACGGTAAGGCGATGGCCGCGCTGCGCCAGCACGACAGCGCACGAAAGGCCGACGACACCGCCGCCCAGAACCAGAATATCCAGCGCGCCTTCCCGTGGCCTTGCCATGCCGTTTCTATTATCGTATACCATATTCAAAGTCAAATAAGGACGATGACCATGACAATCGGATGGACTGGCGTTTTCCCGGCCGTCACCACGCAGGTGCGCGCCGACTGCTCGATCGACATCGCCGACACGCAGCGTGTTGTCGACGACCTGATCCGCGACGGTGTCGACGGCCTCATCGCCCTTGGCACGGTAGGCGAAAACAACTCGCTCGAATATGCGGAAAAGGTCGCCGTCCTGTCGGCGATCGTCGAGGTGACGAAGGGCCGCGTGCCGGTCGTCACCGGGGTTTCGGAATATGATGCACGCCGGGCGATCCTCTATGCGCAGGCAGCAGAAAAAGCCGGAGCCGACGGCCTGATGCTGCTGCCGCCGATGGTCTATGTGCCGAAACCGGCCGAACTGGCAGCGCACTTCCGCGCCGTCGCTGAAAAGACCGGCTTGCCGATCATGCTCTACAACAACCCGCCAGCCTATCGTACCAGCATCACCAACGAGGTGCTGGAAGCCGTCGCCGACATCGATAACATCGTTGCGCTGAAGGAATCGGCGCCCGATTCCCGCCGCTTCACCGATATCGCCAACCGCTTCGGCGATCGCTTCACGCTGTTCGCGGGCCTCGACGATGTGGCGCTCGAAGGCCTGTATCTGGGGGCGCAGGGGTGGATTTCCGGGCTGACCAACGCCTTCCCCCACGAATCGGTCGAACTGGTGGCGGCGTTCCGCCGGGGCGATCATGCCCGCGCGCTGGAAATCTATCGCTGGTTCATGCCGCTGCTGCACCTCGATTCCGACCCCGATCTGGTGCAGGCGATCAAGCTTGCGGAACAGGTGATGGGGCGCGGGTCGGAACGCGTGCTGCCGCCGCGCCAGCCGCTGGAAGGCGCGCGCCGGGCCGAAGTGATCGCGATGGTGGAAAAAGCCGCCGCGACACGGCCATTGCCCGGCAAGGCCCGCGCGGCGTAAGGGCGCCGCCAATGCGCCACAGCTTTTTCTGCATCGACGGCCACACCGCCGGCAACCCCGTCCGCCTGGTGGCGGGCGGGGCGCCGCTGCTGCGTGGTTCCAGCATGTCGGAACGCCGTCAGGACTTTCTGGCCCGCTTCGACTGGATCCGCACCGGCCTGTGCTTCGAACCGCGCGGCCACGACATGATGTCGGGGGGCTTCCTCTATCCGCCCACCCTCGATGGCGCCGACATGGGCATCCTGTTCATCGAAACTTCGGGCTGCCTGCCGATGTGCGGCCACGGCACCATCGGCATCGTTACGTTCGCGCTGGAAAACGGGCTGGTGACACCTGCAACCCCCGGCAAACTGCGGCTGGAAGTGCCGGCCGGGCTGATCGACATCGCCTACCAGACCGAAGGCGACCGGGTCACTTCGGTCAGGATCACCAACGTCCCCTCCTATGTTGCTGCAACCGGCATCCCGATCGACGTGCCGGGCCTCGGGCCGCTGACGGTCGATGTTGCTTATGGCGGCAATTTCTATGCGATCGTCGAACCGCAGGGCGCCTACGCCGGGCTGGACGCAATGGGCGCGTCGCGCATCGTCGAAGCCAGCGGCCATGTCCGCGAAGCGGTGCGCGCCGTCTGTGAACCGGTCCACCCCATCGACCAGACCATTCGTGGCGTCAGCCATGTGCTGTGGGCCGACCAGCCGAAAACCGAAGGCGCATCGGGGCGCAACGCCGTCTTTTATGGCGACCGCGCGATCGACCGTTCCCCTTGCGGCACCGGCACTTCGGCGCGTCTTGCCCATCTGCATGCGGCGGGGCGGCTGAAGCAGGGCGAACGCTTCGTCCATGAAAGCTATATCGGCAGCCGCTTCACCGGCACCGTCGAGGCCGAAACCACCGTCGGCGGGCTGCCTGCCATCATCCCCTCGATCGAGGGGTCGGCGATCCAGACCGGCTTCAACACCATCTGGATTGACCGCGCCGATCCCTTCTTTATGGGCTTTCAGGTGAAATGAGGAGGACGCCCGCTTGAGCCTGATCGTGCGCACCCTGTCGGACCGTGTGTTCGAGATCGTGCGCGACCAGATCGTCAGCGGACGCCTGCCAGACAGGGCGCCGATCCGGCAGGACGCGCTTGCAACCGAACTGGGCGTCAGCAAGATCCCGCTGCGCGAGGCGCTGGCCCGGCTCGAACAGGACGGGCTGATCACCGGCCAGCCCAACCGGGGCTATTTCGTCAGGCCGATGTCGCAGCCCGAGCTGGACGAGATTTTCGAACTGCGCCTGCTGATCGAACCATCGGCCGCAGGAAAGGCCGCCACCGACGCAACCGACGACGACAGGGCGGCAGTGCAGGCAGCCTTCGACGCACTCGACAGCGCAGCCGCCGCTGACAAGTCGGCCGTGCCGAACCGCAACCGGGAATTCCATGTGGCGCTTACCCGCTCGGCGAACCGGCTGATCACGACGCAGGTGGTCGAGCGGCTGGCCATCATGGCCGAACGCTATGTGCATGCGCATCTGGAACCCGCCGGCCGCGGCACGCGCGCGCACCAGGAACATGGCGAGCAACTGGAGGCCTATCTGGCGCGCGACGCAAAGCGCCTCGGCGCATTGCTCGATCAGCACATCCGGTCCATCTGGTCGGACCTGAAGAACCAATTCGGCGCAAACGCCTGACGCAGACACGAAGGGGAGAACATGTTCGGACCGAAGAAGTCGCTGGCGGATGTCACCCGGCACGACGCCAGCCACTCGCTGAAGAAGACGCTGTCATGGCCGCACCTGATCGCGCTTGGCGTCGGGGCGATCGTCGGCACCGGCATCTACACCCTTACGGGCGTCGGCGCCGACCGGGCCGGCCCTGCTGTCATACTGGCGTTCGCGATCGCCGGCGCAGTGTGCGCCTGCGCGGCGCTTGCCTACACCGAACTCGCAACCATGATCCCGGCTGCCGGCAGCGCCTATACCTTCAGCTATGCCGCACTGGGGGAAACGGCGGCATGGGTCGTCGGCTGGAGCCTGATCCTCGAATATTCGCTTGCCTGCTCGACGGTCGCCGTCGGCTGGTCGGGCTATCTCGTCGGCTGGATACAGGCCGCCGGAATCGACCTTCCACAGGCGTTGCTGGTCGGCCCGCATGCCGGCGGCATCATCAATCTGCCGGCGGTCCTCGTGGCGCTGGCGGTGATGGGCATGCTGATCGCCGGCACCCGCGAAAGCGCGACGCTCAACATCATCCTCGTCATCATCAAGCTGTCGGCGCTGGGCGCGTTCATCCTGTTCGCCATGCCCGCCTTCGACAGCAACAACCTGAAGCCGTTCATGCCCTACGGCTTCGGCTCGACCGAGGTGGACGGCGTGAAGCGCGGGGTGATGGCCGCCGCTGCCATCGTGTTCTTCGCCTTTTACGGCTTCGACACCGTCGCCACCTCGGCCGAGGAAGCCAAGAACCCCAAGCGCGACCTGACGATCGGCATCATCGGCTCGATGCTGGTCTGCACCATGGTGTATATGCTGGTCGGCATCGCCGCCGTCGGCGCCATCCCCTATCAGGAACTGGGCAATTCCCCGGAACCGCTGGCGCTGGTGCTTCGCACGCTCGGCCAGCCGATGATGGCCAAGGTGGTCGCGCTGGCGGCGATCGTCGCGCTGCCGTCGGTCATCCTGGTGATGATGTACGGGCAAAGCCGCGTGTTCTTCGTGATGGCGCGCGACGGGCTGCTGCCGCGCGCCCTGTCTACTGTCAGCCCGCGCACCGGTTCGCCGACGCGCATCACCATCATCACCGGCATTTCGATCGCGGCAGTCGCGGGTGTGTTCCGGCTGGATGAAATTGCCGAGCTGGCAAACGCCGGCACGCTGCTGGCGTTCATCGCGGTCGGCGCCTGCCTGATGGTGCTGCGGCGCACCGCACCCGATGCCCAGCGGCTGTTCAAAAGCCCGGCGCCCTACCTCGTCGGCACGCTGGCGATCGTCGGCTGCCTGTATCTCCTCACCAGCCTGCCGACGCTCACCATCGTCAGGTTCATCATCTGGAACATCGTCGGCCTGGCGTTCTATTTCGCCTATAGCCGCCGCCACAGCCTGCTGAACCGCAGCGCATGACGAACGCTTGGCTTTGCCCGCCGGATGCGGCAACCGGTGGGCATGGCAGGCATAGCTGAACAGCAGGCAGGCGCGGACGACACCGCGTCGCCATTTTCCTATCCGATCTTCCGGTCGGTCTGGATCGCCAGTCTGGTGTCCAACTTCGGCGGGCTGATCCAGTCGGTCGGCGCGTCGTGGCTGATGATGTCGCTGTCCGCCTCGGAACAGACGGTGGCGCTGGTGCAGGCGTCGGTCACGCTGCCGATCCTGCTGCTGTCGCTGCTGGCGGGCGCGCTCGCCGACAATCTCGATCGCAGGCGCGTCATGCTGTTCGCGCAGTCGATGATGCTGGTCGTGTCGACGGCGCTTGCCGCTGTTGCGTGGGCCGGGTGGCTTTCGCCGCTGACGCTGCTTTGCTTCACCTTCCTGATCGGCTGCGGCACCGCGCTGAACGGCCCGGCGTGGCAGGCCTCGGTCGGCGACATGGTGGCACGGCCGGCACTGCCGCAGGCGGTTGCCCTGAACTCGGTCGGCTTCAACATCGCCCGCAGCCTCGGCCCGGCGATCGGCGGCGCGATCGTCGCTGCTGCCGGCGCTGCCGCCGCCTTCGTGGTGAACGCCTTCAGCTATGTGGGGCTGGTGATCGTGCTGGCGCGCTGGCGGCCGGGCCTGCCTCCGCGCGAACTGCCGCCCGAACGCATCGATCTCGCGATGGCGGCAGGCGTCCGCTATGTCGCGATGTCGCCGGTCATTCGTGTGGTGCTGGTCAGGGCGCTGCTGTTCGGCCTGGCGGCAGCCGCCCTTTCCGCGCTGATGCCGCTGGTGGCGCGCGACCGCGTCGCAGGCGGCCCGCTTACCTATGGCGCGCTGCTGGGTGCATTCGGAGTCGGGGCAGTTGCCGGCGGGATGCTGGTCAGGCGGCTGCGCACGATCATGACGACCGAGCAGATGGTCAGCGGCGCGACGCTGGCGTTCGCCATCGGCACCGCAGTCACCGGCGTCAGCAGCACATTGTGGGCGACGATTCCGGCGCTTTCCTTGTCGGGGGCCGGGTGGGTGATCGCGCTTTCCACCTTCAACGTCACGGTGCAACTGTCGGCGCCGCGCTGGGTGGTTGCGCGCGCGCTGGCGCTTTACCAGATGTTCGCGTTCGGCGGCATGGCGTTCGGTGCGTGGATATTCGGCGCCATCGCCGAAGCGCAAGGCACAAAGGCGGCGCTGGTTTCGGCCGCCGTGCTGCAACTGCTGACGATGCTCGTCGGCTTCGCGCGGCCCCTGCCGCGAACGCTCGACAAGGATCTCGATCCGCTTGCCCTCTGGCACGAGCCTGATACCGAAGTCTCGATCACCCCGCGCAGCGGCCCGATCGTGGTGACGATCGAATACCGCATCCGCGAAGCCGACATCCCCGCCTTCCTGTCGGTGATGAGCGAGCGCCGCCGTATCCGCCGCCGCGACGGCGCACGGCAATGGTCGCTCCTGCGCGACCTTGCGGATCCGCAATCCTGGACCGAACGATACTGCGTCGCGACATGGCTCGATTATGTGCGCCACAACGAGCGCCGCACCAGGGCCGACGCCGACAACAGCCGGGAAATCCTGGCGCTGCATCAAGGCGCCGACCGCCCGGTGGTGCACCGCATGATCGAGCGCGAAACCCACAACCTGCCGGGCCACGCGCCAGCGACCGCGCCACACCCGGATTCCACCATCACCGACAGCGCCGGTAGCTGACGACACACCCAGAGGAGAACGGCCCATGCGGAACCATCGTCTTGCAAGCTTTGCAGCAGCGTTGCTGCTTGGCGTTCAGGCCGCTGCCGCGTCGGCGGCGCTCGCTCCGGCGGAAAGCCGCATCGTAGCTGCCGTCGATGCAAACCGCGACGCCAATCTGGCGCTTCTGGAACGACTGGTGAACCAGAACAGCGGCAGCCTGAACGTCGAAGGGGTGCGCAAGGTTGCCGACCAGCTTCGCCCGCATTTCGAAGCGCTGGGCATGGACGTGCGCTGGGTGCCGATGGACGAAGTCGGCCGCGCCGGGCACCTTGTCGCAACGCACAAGGGCAAGCCCGGCAACAAGCGGCTGCTGCTGATCGGCCACACCGACACCGTGTTCGAGCCGTCCAGCAGCTTCCAGCGCTATAGCCGCGAAGGCGATGTCGCGCGCGGCCCCGGCGTCGGCGATGACAAAGGCGGCGTGATCGTGATGCTGGCGGCGTTGCAGGCGATGCAGGCGGCGGGCACGCTGAAAGACGCCAACATCGAGATATGGCTGACCGGCGACGAGGAAGACGCGGGCCAGCCGCACGCAACCGCGCGGGCTGGTTTGATCGAAGCCGGAAAGCGCGCCGACGCCGCGCTGGACTTCGAGGGGCTGGCCCGGCAGGACGGCCGCGACATGGGATCGATCGCCCGGCGGTCGTCGAACAGTTGGGAACTGAAAACCACCGGCAACAGCGGCCATTCCAGCCAGATCTTCAGCGCGCATTCCGGCGACGGCGCCATCTTTGAACTGGCGCGCATCCTGTCTACGTTCCGCACCGAGCTTCCGGAACCCAGCCTGACGTTCAACGTCGGCATGGTAGCCGGGGGAACCACTGCCGCGTTCGCCGACGAGGCGACCCGCGCCGAAGCGACGGGGAAATCCAACATCATCCCCGGCATCGCGCTGGCGCAGGGTGATTTCCGCACGCTGTCCGCCGAACAGACCAACCGTGTGCGCAGCCGGATGCAGGCGATCGTCGCCCGCCACAGCCCCGGAGCCGGCGCCGAAATCCGCTTCAACGAAGGCTATCCGCCGATGGCGCCAACCGCCGGCAACCGCGCGCTGCTGGCGGCGCTGAACGGCGTCAACCGCGACCTCGGGCTGGCCGAAATGCCGGAACTCGACCCGCTGAAGCGCGGCGCCGGAGATATCGGCTTCGTCGCAGCCGATGTCTCCGGTCTGGTCGGTTTCGGGCCGTCGGGCGGCGGCGACCATTCCGAAAAGGAATGGATCGACGTGCCAAGCCTCTGGAAGCAGGCGAAGCGCGCCGCCATCCTGATGACGCGGCTTTCGCAAGAGGCCCGCCCCGCCCGCTGAACCGGCGCTATCCGGGCTGCGTGGCTTCGAGAAAGGGCTGCGGCACCGGCACATCGGGCTGCAACCGCTCGGCTGCAACAACCAGGCTTGGCGCGCGCAGCGCCGTAACCAGATCCAGAAGATGCTTCAGGTCGTCGATCTCGACTTCCATGACGAAACGATGGTGGGCGCGGTCGCGGTCCTTCAGTTGCAGGTTTACGATATTCGCCCCCTGCTGCCCGAGGATCGCCGTCACCTGCGCCAGCGCGCCGGGTTCGTTCATCACCACCACGGCGATCCGCGCCGTGCCCGAGCCGACATCGGGCGCCCATTTCAGATCGACCCAGTCGCCATCCTCGGCGGCGGCCAGCAGCGGGCAGTCGATCCGGTGCACGTCGATCCCGTGGCCGGGCACGCGCAGACCGACGATGCGGTCGCCCGGCACCGGCATGCAGCAGGACGCCATTTCCATGCTGCCCGAATGCGCGCTACCCACCGCCAGCACTGCGCCGGCCGCAGGTTCAGGCGCCTTTACGCGCCGTGCCCGCCGTGGCGCCGCCGACCCCGGCACCAGCGCGTCCATCAATTGCGCATCGGATACGGCAGCGGTCGCCAGCGCCACGAACAGCGCCGACTGGTCCGGCAGTTTCAGCCGCCGCAACGCCCCGGAGATCGCTTCCGATCCGATATCCACCTTCAGCCGGTCGACGGCGTCGTGGAACAGGGCTTCCCCGGTTTTCAACTGGGCGGCGCGCTGCTTCATCCGCATGTGGCGCCGCACCGCCGAACGCGCCTTGGCGGTTACCGCAAACTGCTCCCACGCGGGATCGGGCGTCTGCGCCGACGACCGCAGGATTTCCACTTGATCGCCGTTGCGAAGCCGTGTGCGCAGCGGCACCACCTTGCCGTTCACCCGCGCGCCGACGCAGGTATCGCCAAGCGTGGTGTGGACGGCATAGGCAAAATCGACCGGCGTACTGCCGCGCGGCAACTGCACCAGTTCGCCCTTCGGCGTGAAGCAGAAAAGCTGATCCTGAAACATGGCGATACGGGCGTGTTCCAGAATTTCCTCGGGCGATTGCGCGCTTTCGAGGATTTCCAGCAGGTCGGTCAGCCACGGATACTGGGTGCCGCCCGCACCCTGCCGCTGCTTGTAGGCCCAGTGCGCGGCCATGCCGAACTCGGCCCGCGCGTGCATGTCGGCGTCGCGGATCTGCACTTCGATCCGCATCCGTGACCGATCGACCAGCGTCGTGTGCAGCGACCGGTAGCCGTTGCGCTTGGGGGTAGAGATATAGTCCTTGAAGCGGCCAGGCACCATCGGCCAGCTACGGTGCAGGGCGCCCAGCGCGCGATAGCAATCCTCGGTGTTGCGGGTGATGACGCGGAACGCCATCACGTCCGAAAGCTGTTCGAACGCGACGTCGCGGTCCTGCATCTTGCGGAAGATCGACCACGGCTGCTTTTCCCGGCCGCGCACGTCATCGACTTCGATGCCCGCCGTTCCAAGCGTCTGCCGGATCGCCGCCTCGATGCGGCTGACGGCGTCGCCGCCATCGGCGCGCAGCCGCTCCAGCCGCCGCACGATCGACTGGCAGGCCTCAGGTTCAAGCTCGGCGAACGACAGTTCCTTCAGTTCGTCCATGAAGCCATACAGCCCGATGCGCTCGGCAAGCGGGGCGTATATGTCCATCGTTTCGCGCGCGATGCGGCGGCGCTTTTCCGGGTTTTTCAGATGCTTCAGCGTCCGCATGTTGTGCAGACGGTCGGCCAGCTTGACCAGCAGCACGCGGATGTCATCCGACATCGCCAGCAGGAACCGCCGCAGGTTTTCGGCGGCGCGTTCGCTTTCGCTCTGGGCCTCGATTCGCGAAAGCTTGGTCACGCCTTCCACCAACCGCGCGACATTGGCACCGAACATCCGGCGGATATCCTCCGGCGTGGCGACGGTATCCTCGATCGTGTCGTGCAGGATGGCGGTGGCGATGGTCTCGTCGTCGAGCTTCAGGTCGGTCAGGATGCCGGCGACTTCGATCGGGTGCGAAAAATAGGGGTCGCCGCTGGCGCGCAACTGGCTGCCGTGCGCCTTCATCGAAAACACATAGGCGCGGTTCAGCAGATCCTCGTCCGCATCCGGATCATAGCTCCGGACCAACTCGACCAGTTCATATTGGCGCAGCATCGCCGCCGATCATGCCGGACAACGCCCCCCTTTGTGGAGCCTTTTCTTGGCAGATGGTGGAAAAAGCTGCGCAAACGAAAAGGGCGGCGCTTTCGCACCGCCCTTTCTGCATGTCCCGAACGGGTCGAAGCCGGATCAGCGGCTGTAGAATTCGACCACCAGATTCGGTTCCATCTTCACCGGATACGGCACTTCATCGAGGGTCGGCACGCGCACATAGGTCGCCTTCCAGCCATCGACGCCGACATATTCCGGAATGTCGCGCTCGGACGATTGCGCGGCTTCCATCACCAGCACCATCTGCTGGCCCTTGGCCGACATTTCGACCACGTCGCCCGGCTTCACCAGCGCCGAAGCGATGTTGCACTTGCGGCCGTTCACCAGCACATGGCCGTGGTTCACAAGCTGGCGCGCGGCAAACACGGTCGGCGCCCACTTGGCGCGATAGACGATGATGCCCAGACGGCGCTCGAGCAGGCCGATCAGGTTCTGCGAGGTGTCGCCCTTCATGCGCACCGCTTCGGCATAGACCTTGCGGAACTGCTTTTCGGTGACGTCGCCGTAATAGCCCTTCAGCTTCTGCTTGGCGCGAAGTTGCAGACCGAAGTCCGACATCTTGCCCTTGCGACGCTGGCCGTGCTGGCCGGGGCCGTATTCGCGGCGGTTGACCGGGCTTTTCGGGCGGCCCCAGACGTTTTCGCCCATGCGGCGGTCGAGCTTGTACTTGGCGCTTGTGCGCTTCGACATGGTATCATCCTTCGCTGGCCGGGGGCGGAATTGCCCCTGCGGCGCGCCCCGGATCACCGACGCATCGGCAAACCCAAGGCCAGCCCGGACCCGCGCGAACCACCATCAGGTAATTCGGGCCACCGCTTCACCGGGCATGCGGGGCCGAATGCGAGAAGCCGCGCCCACTAGCGCCGACCGGCATCGCGGTCAAGGTGCGACAGCCCGAGAATCCTTGACCATGGCCCGTGCTGCGGCTATCTGCGCTGCCCTGCCCGGCATTTACCGGCATCCCGATATTCCCGTTCCCAGGAGAGACGTCGATGGCCCGCGTCACCGTTGAAGACTGCATCGAGAAGGTGCCCAACCGATTCGAGCTGGTGCTGCTGGCCGGCCAGCGCGCACGCCAGATTTCCGGCGGCGCAGACCTGACGCTCGAGCGCGACCGCGATAAAAACCCCGTCGTCGCGCTGCGCGAAATCGCCGAGGAAACCGTGTCGCCAGAGGCGCTCTCCGACCGGATCGTCTCCAGCCTGCAGAAGGTCCATATCGACGAGGACGATGTGGCCGACGATGTCGGATCGCTTGCGGCGTCGGCCGAGGCCCTGCGGGTGACGGCGGCCGCCCCGCCGCGCAACCAGAACCTCGGGCCGGATTACGAATGATCCGGTAAAGCTGCTGCCGGCCCGCCCGGCACGAAAAAGCCGGCCAGCGCGCCGGCTTTTTCTTTGGCCAACGGTTCAGCCCGCCGCCCGCATCAGCCCCAGCGGCAGCAGGCACGACAGGCGAAGGCGGCGCTCGGGTATAGCTGTGTCGGCGCCAGCCCGTTGCAAAGCACCCAGCCGTGCCAGCCCGTCTTCACAAAGCGCGATGGTCGCACCAAGCGCCCCGATCGCGGCCGCCGCACCAAGCCCCCGGCCATCGCCCGGCGCCGCCAGACGCGCCACCACTTCCGCCCGCGCGGCATCGATTTGGGCCGCCGCCCGCGCCAGCGCCTCCGGTGCGGCGTCGGGGCTTGCCGCCAGCACCGATTCGACCGCGGCCGACAAGTCACCGACGATCAGCATCAGCGCCGGGCCTGCCGGTTGCGGCATCGGAACACTGGTGCACCCGGCAAGCAGCAACAGGCAGGCCGCACAAAGAATAGTCCTCATTGGCTATCTCCATCATGTGAAATAACCAATTTGGTATATTGTTTACTGAATGTAGGACAGGCGGGCCGCTATTTCGCTTTCTTGCCCGCAGCCTCGTGGGCGTTCACCATGTCCCGCAGTGTTGCGGCGACGGCTTCGAACTGCTGCACCGTGCGGCCGACCACGCCCGCCGGAATGCCCGGTTTCGCCAGCCACAGATCATGATTGAGCAGCGGATCGCTCTCCTCGTCTAGCGACAGGGTGGCGAAACGCCACGACGCGTTGAATTCATTCACCTGCTGCAATGAAAGTTTGTGATCGGTCAGCAAACCCACCTGCATGCGGATGCTCTCGCACTGGCGGCCCTGTTCGTTGCAGTCGTTGAACCAGATGCTGCCCTGCATTCCGGCAAAGCCGATGACGATGCGCGGATCACCGGTCTGGTCGGTGGTAAGGTCGGGCCGATAGCCGATCTGGCGCAGATAGTCGGCAACCTGCGCCGGATCATCGGCGCGCAGCAGCGTTCCGTCGGCGATCGGCGCCGCCGCAACCGGCAACGCGGCCAGCGCCAGCGCCAGCGCCGGGGCGATCAGGCGCGCTCCCACGCGCCCCGCTCCGTCTGCTGCCAGTAAACCCGTTCCACGCCATCGCGGCCGCCGATCGCCTTCCAGTCGGCGCGCGCGCGCTGATGGGCGGGCGTGCCGTCGCCGAACAGGTTCAACACCCGGTCATAGCCCTCGAACCCGGCGGGCAGGCCGGTTTCCACCAGCATCAGCAGCCGCGCGCCGTTCGCCGCATGGTCCGGCACCGAAGGCGCCAGCAGCACCGGCTGCTCGTCGTCGTGGCCGCTGCCGGCAACGCCATGCGGCAGAAAACTGGCGTCGTCGAACGTCCACAGATGCTGGTCGATCGCAACAAGCCGTTCCCCGTCCGCAACCAGCAGCAGCAGCTGGCCGCTGGCATGGACCTTCGCCGCCAGACGCACGGCCACCACCGGCGCCGGATCGCGCGTGCAGTGATAAAAACCAACCTCTACGGCCAAGGCGCGGCTCAGCCCTCGAAGTGGCGGGCCACCAGTTCGTCGATCAGGCGTACGCCGAACCCGGTTGCGCCCTTGTCGTGCAGCGACCCGCCCTTCGGCCGCCAGACGGTGCCGGCGATATCGACATGCGCCCACTCCACGCCCTCGTCGACATAGCGTTGCAGGAACTGCGCCGCCGTGATCGAACCGCCTTCGCGCGGGCCGAGGTTCTTCATGTCAGCGATGGTCGAATCCAGCAGCCGGTCATAGTGGCCGCCCACTTCCGACAGCGGCTGCCGCCACACCAGATCGTTCACCGCGTTACCCGCCGCATCGAGCTTCGTCCACAGCGCGTCGGAATTGCTGAAGACGCCTGCATATTGATGTGCGAGGCTGATGATGATCGCGCCGGTCAGGGTGGCGAAATCCAGCACCGTTTTCGGCTTGTAGGTGCGCTGCACCCAGGTCAGGCAGTCGTTCAGCACCAGCCGCCCCTCGGCGTCGGTGTTCAGCACTTCGATCGTCTGCCCCGACATCGAGGTCACGATATCGCCCGGCCGCTGGGCATTGCCGTCAGGCATATTCTCGACGAGGCCGCACACGCCGACCACGCGGGCCTTGGCCTTGCGCCCGGCCAGCGCCACCATGATCCCGGCGACGGCGCCAGCGCCGCCCATGTCCCACTTCATGTCTTCCATGCCCGGCCCCGGCTTCAGCGAAATGCCGCCGGTATCAAAGGTGACGCCCTTGCCGACCAGCGCCAGCGGGGTTGCATCCGGGTTGCCGGTGCCGTTCCATTCCAGCGCCAGCAGGCGCGGCGGCCTGACCGACCCTTGCGCCACACCCAGCATCGAGCCGGCGCCCAGCTTCTTCAGGTCCTTTTCGTCGAGCACCGTCACCTTGATGCCCAGCGGCTCGACCTTGGCGCGCACCCGTTCGACGAAGCTTTCGGGATAAATGACGTTACCCGGCTCGGTGACGAGTTCCTTGGTGAAGGCAACGCCCTGCGCCACCTTTTGCAGGCGATCAACCAGCGGCTTCGCGCCATCGCCGATGCCCGCCAGCGTGACAGCGGCAAGCTTCGGCTTCTGTTCGTCCTTCAGCCGGGTCCGATAGGTATCGAGGCGCCAGCTCCGCAGCTCGACACCATGGGCAAAATGCGCTGCCGCCACTTCGGTCGGCACACCAAGATCGGCGATGCCGGAAAAATCCGCCACGACATGCTCGTCGGTCGTCAGCAGCTTGGTGGCGACGTCGCCGCCCAGATCCTCGAACAGGCGCGCATCAGCCTTCGCCGGTTCGCCGATGCCTGCCACCAGCACCCGCGATGCCGCGATTCCGGCAGGCGCCAGCAGCAGCACCAGCTTGCCCTTTTTACCGGTGAAATTCGCCGCCTTCAGCGCGCGGCCCAACTGGCCTGCCCCTGCTGCATCCACCGCCTTGGCGCCGGCAGAAAGCTCGCCACCCTCGCCCACGAACACCACCAGGGCCGCTGCGTCGTTGAGGTCGGGGCCTGCTGCATAGTTCACGCTGGTCATTGGATACTCCCATGCACTCTTGTTGCGGCGAGCCTGCCGCGCACACGCTACTACATGGCACTGCGAACAACGGCTTTCCAGATATTTCTGGCTTCCCGAAACCGGCCTTGGCGTTTGCGCGCGGTGGGCCTAGTCTGCCCCTGTCATGCCGCTTACCCTGCTTGCCGACCGCGCGCTCGTGCGCCTGTCCGGTCCCGACATCCGCCCCTTCCTGCAAGGCCTCGTCACACAGGATGTCCCTGCGCTTTCCACGGTTGCGCCGCTCTATGCAGGGCTATTGTCGCCGCAGGGAAAGACGCTGTTC
Source organism: Sandaracinobacteroides sp. (assembly GCF_057137845.1). Lineage (NCBI taxonomy): Bacteria > Pseudomonadati > Pseudomonadota > Alphaproteobacteria > Sphingomonadales > Sphingosinicellaceae > Sandaracinobacteroides > Sandaracinobacteroides sp. Next base: position 33,485 of record NZ_DBNHFX010000116.1, read on the forward strand.
CAGCTATTCCTGTTCGAGGACGGCGCCGACATCCTGCTGGACGTCGCAGCCGCCGACGCCGACGCGCTGGTCCGGCGCCTGGGCATGTTCCGCCTGCGCCGGCAGGTCGGAATCGCCGCCGAACCGGGGCTTGGCGTCTGGCAGCAATGGGGCGAGGCATCCACGCACCCGGCCGACCCGCGCACACCGCTGGCGGGCAGCCGGTTCCTTGCCGCCCCGGCCGGGCAATCGGCGCCAGCGGCTTCGTGGCACGCGCACCGTCTGGCGCTCGGCCTGCCCGACGCCGACGAGATCGGCCACGACGAACTGCTGTGGCTGGAAACCAACGCCCGCGAACTGCACGGCGTCAGCTTCACCAAGGGCTGCTACACCGGGCAGGAAAACACCGCGCGGATGCACCACCGCGACCGGCTTCGCAAACGGCTGCTTCCGGTCAGGCTGTCAGGCCAGTACGCCGCCGACGCGCCCATCTTCGCCGGAGCGCGGGAAGCGGGCCGCCTGCGCGGCGGCCGCCATGGCGACGTGCAAATGGCCCTGCTGCGGACCGAGGATCTGGCCGGGCCGCTGACGGTTGCCGGCGAACCCGTCGAACTGCTGCGTCCGGCGTGGCTCGATGCAGGCGCGCTTCAGTCCTGATTTTCCAGCGCGCCCGCCATCGCCAGAAGCCGCTGCGCTTCCAGCACGTGCAGGGCTTCCACCATCTTGCCGCGGAACGTGGCAACGCCGCGCCCTTCGGCCATCGCCGCTTCGTGCGCCGCGATCAGCCCCTCGGCCAGTTGCAGTTCTTCGGCGGTCGGCGTGAACACCCGGTTCACCACGCCAAGCTGACCGGGGTGAATGCAGGTCTTGCCGTCGAACCCCATCGCCAGCGCCTGCCGCGCCTCTACCTCCAAACCGGCGTCGTCGCCGATGCCGGTGAACACCCCGTCGAAGGCCAGAATGCCGGCCGCCCGCGCACAAAGCACGATGCGGCTTGCCGCATAGAGCAGCGGCTGCCGGTCGGCGCCGGGCTTCGCGCGCAAGTCCTTGGTCAGGTCGGCAAACCCCGCAACCAGCCCGGCAACGCCCGCCACATCGGCGATGGCGTCGGCTGCCAGCACCGCGCGTGGCGTTTCGATCATCGCCCAGACCGGCTTGCCGCCCGCCCGCCCGACCGCCGCCCGCGCCTCGTCGGCACTATCTACCTTGGGCACCAGAATGAACGCTGCCGCCGATCGCGCCGCTGCGGCAAAATCGGCGTCCTGCCATGGCGTACCGAAACCGTTCACCCGCAGTCCGGCCAGCGACGCACCAAAACCGCCCTCCAGCGCTGCTACCGCCGCTGCGCGCGCGCCATCCTTTGCGTCAGGCGCAACAGCATCCTCGAGGTCGAGGATCACCACATCGGCGCCGAGCGTCCGCGCCTTCTCGATCGCGCGCGCGTTCGATGCCGGAAGATACAATGCCGTGCGGTGCGGGCGGAAGTCGGTCATCCATGCTCCCCTTTCCAAGTGCGGGTTTTGCCCCCACTATGCCGGCAACGCCTGCTGGCATGAAGGGATTTGATCGTGGGTGCGCTTGTCTTCACGCTGTTTCTGGTGGCGCTTGCCGTGCTGGTGCTGGTGCGTTCCGTCACCATCGTCAAGCAGGGCTATGAATATACTCTGGAACGCCTCGGCCGCTACACCACGACGCTGCGCCCCGGTTTCACCCTGATCATCCCGTTCGTCGACAGGGTGGGCCTGAAGATGAACATGATGGAGCAGGTTCTCCCGATTCCCACGCAGGAAATCATCACCCGCGACAATGCGCTGGTGTCGGTCGATGGCGTGGTGTTCTTTCAGGTGCTCGATGCGGCAAAGGCCGCCTACGAAGTCGCCAACCTGACGGCGGCGGTCACCGCCCTCACCCAGACCAACCTGCGCACCGTGATGGGCGGCCTCGATCTCGATGAAAGCCTGTCGAAACGCGATGAAATCAACGCCCGGCTGCTGACCGTGATCGACCATGCGACAGCGCCGTGGGGCATCAAGGTGACGCGGGTCGAAGTAAAAGACATCCAGCCCCCGCGCGACATTCAGGAAGCCATGGCCCGGCAGATGAAGGCCGAGCGCGAAAAGCGCGCCGTCACACTGGAAGCCGAAGGCCTGCGCGCCGCCGCCATCCTGCGCGCCGAAGGGGAAAAGCAATCGCAGATCCTCGAGGCCGAGGGCCGCCGCGAAGCCGCCTTCCGCGATGCCGAAGCGCGCGAACGGGCAGCACAGGCCGAAGCCGCCGCAACGGCGATGGTCTCGGATGCGATCGCCAAGGGCGATGTGCAGGCGATCAACTATTTCGTGGCGCAGAAATATGTCGATGCGCTCGGCCAGTTCGCCAACGCACCTTCCGCCAAGACCATCTTCATGCCGCTCGATGCATCCAGCGTGATCGGATCGGTTGGCGGCATCGCCGAACTGGTGAAAGCCGTCGGCGATGACAGCCGCCAGCGCCAGACCGGTGCGCAATCCGGTGCGCTGGCCGGCGTCCCGGCGGGCGGACGCAAGGGCTAGGGCAGTGCCGGACGGGATCAGCGATTTCCTGTTGTCGCCGTGGGGCTGGCTGTCGCTGGCGGCCGTTGCCGCCGGGCTGGAACTGCTGCTGCCCGGCGCCTACCTGATCTGGATCGCGGCCGCCGCGCTGGCGACGGCGCTGACGGCGGCCATCCTGAACCTGACGATCGATGGCCAGCTCGGGGTTTTCGCCATCTGGATACTGGTTTCACTGCTGGCGGCGAGGCGCTGGCAGCCCCGGAACAGCGGCACCGCCGACAACCCTCTGCTGAACCGGCGCGCCGAACAACTGTCAGGCTCGGTCGGCGTGGTCAGCCAGGCGATCCGTGCCGGGCGCGGCCGCGTGCAGCTTGGCGACAGCGAGTGGATCGCCGAAGGCGCCGACGCCGATCCCGGCACCGAAGTCCGCATCGTCGGTGCGGATGGCGCCATCCTGAAGGTGGAACCCCTGAAGGCGGAACCCCCGCAGCCAGCCGCCTAGCGCAGGTTCGCCTCGATCCATGCGCGAACGTCCGGGCCGATGTCGGCGCGTTCCAGCGCCAGCGCGATGTTGGCGGTGATGTGGCCCGCCTTGTCGCCGCAGTCGAAGCGGCGGCCGGCATAGGTAAGTGCGTGAAACGGCTTGTCGCCGATCATCCGCGCCAGCGCGTCGGTCAACTGGATTTCGCCGCCCGCACCGCGCTTCCCTTCCGAAAGAATGGCCATGCACTCCGGCTCGATCAGGTAGCGGCCGATGGCGGCAAGGCGCGACGGCGCAGTCCCCGGCGCCGGTTTCTCGACGAAGCCCTGCACCACGGTCAGCGCGCCATCCTGCCGGCCCGGATCGACGATGCCATAGCGATGCGTCTGCTCGTCGGGCACTTCCATCACCGCGATCACCGTCCCGCCGACGGCATCGCGCGCCCGCACCATCTGCGACAGGCAGGGATCTTGCGGGTTCCACAGCAGTTCGTCGGGCAGCAGCACGGCAAAGGGTTCATCGCCGGTGATGTGCCGCGCGCACCAGACGGCATGGCCCAGCCCCGCCGGTTCCTGCTGGCGCACGCTGGCGATGCTGCCCGGCACCAGACGGCTTCCGTCCAGCACCCGCATCTCGGCGTCCTTGCCGCGTTCGGCCAGCAGCGTTTCCAGTTCGAAGGCAGTGTCGAAATAGTCGTCGATCGCCGCCTTGCCGCGCGCCGTCACGAAGATCATCTGCTCGATCCCGGCGGCCAGCGCCTCGTCGACTGCATATTGCAGCAGCGGCCTGTCGACGACCGGCAGCATTTCCTTCGGCACCGCCTTGGTGGCGGGAAGAAAGCGCGTGCCCATCCCGCCCACCGGAAAAACTGCCTTCCTGACCGGTTTCATATCCGTGCATTCCCCCGATTCCGGCCAGATGGCCGCCAAATTCAAAGCCAGTCCGGCACGCGGTCCAGCGCCAGCAGTTCTTCCAGCGTCTGCCGTGGCCGGACGACGGCATAGCGGTCGCCTTCGACCAGCACTTCGCCGACCAGCGGCCGTGAATTATAGGTGCCGGCCATGGTTGCGCCATAGGCTCCGGCCGTCATCAAGGCCACCAGGTCGCCATCCTCGACCGGCGTGATGCGGCGGCCCTGCGCAAAGGTATCGCCGGTTTCGCAAACCGGGCCGACGATCGTCGCCACCAGTTCGCCATCTCGCGGACGGACAGCGCGGATGTCGTGGTATACGCCATAGAGCGTCGGGCGGATGAGATCGTTCATGGCGGCGTCCAGCACCACGAAGCAGCTTGCCTCGCCCTGCTTCACGGTGACGACGCGCGCCAGCAGCACCCCGGCGTTGCCGGCGATCAGCCGCCCCGGTTCAAAGATCAGGCGAACGCCATCGCGATCCGGCCAGCCGCCGACTACGCGTTCCACCATTGCGCCGTATTCGGCAGGCGTCGGCGGCGCGCCGATCGCCGGATCATAGGGGATGCCAAGCCCGCCGCCCAGATCGACACGTTCGACGGCCAGCCCGTTCGCCCGCAGCCGCGCGACCAGTTCGCCAAGCTTGGCGTAGGCAGCGGCCAGCGGCTCCAGATCGAACAACTGGCTGCCGATATGCGCTGCAACCCCCACCGGGCGAATGCCGGGCATCGACGATGCGCGGGCATACAGCGCCTCGATCCGGGCAAGCGGTATGCCGAACTTGTTTTCGGCCTTGCCGGTCGAGATCTTGGCGTGGGTGTGGGCATCGACGTCGGGGTTCACCCGGAACGCCACTTCCGCCGTCAGCCCGATGCTGGCGGCAACCGCCGACAATCGGTCCAGTTCGCCTTCGCTTTCGACGTTCAGTTGCAGAATGCCCGCTTCCAGCGCCGCGCGCATTTCCGCATCGGTCTTGCCGACACCGGAAAACACGATGCGGCGGGGCGGGATCCCGGCGGCAAGCGCACGCCGCATTTCCCCTTCGGAAACGACATCGGCCCCCAGCCCTTCCTTCCCCAGCAGCTTCAGCACCGCGATGTTGGGGTTCGCCTTCACCGCAAAGGCGATCAGCGGATCGCCGGCGCCCGCCAGCGCCGCCCGCATCACCCGCGCATGGCGGCGCAGCGTCGCCGCCGAATATACATAGACCGGCGTGCCGACTTCCTGGGCGATCCGTGCCAGCGGCACGTCTTCCGCGAACATCTCGCCGTTGCGTAGCAGGAAATGGTCCATCAGCGTCGCGGTGCCGTCTGCTCAGGGGTTCTGGTGTCTTTCGGGGCGGGGTCGCCGGGAAAGGCGGGATCGCCGCCCCCGCGCGTGCCTGCGGGCGGCATCGAAAACGGATCGTCGCCGCGCCTGCCCATCCGGTCCTCCTGGTCGTCGACACGGGCGGGCCGCGCGTTCGCAGGCACCGCCAGCCCCGCTTCGACGCGCTGGCGTTCGTCGGCGCGTGCGGCCTTGCGCCCGGGTTTGGTCAGTGCGGGGTCTGCGGGATCGAGCCGCGTCAGCGGCGCCTTGTAGCCACAGGCTGCAAGGCCGGTCATCATCGCACCGGCCACGATCACCCGCATCAGGCCCATGCGGCAATTCCGGCGGCTGCCGCCTGTGCTGCGGCCTGCACGTTCGCGGGCGCGGTGCCGCCAAGGCTGGTGCGGCTGGATACACTGGCCTCGACGCTCAGCACATCGAACACCCGTTCGTCGATGCGCGGATCGATCGCGGCCAGCACCGAAAGCGGCAGCCCGTCCAACTGGCAACCGGCCTGTTCTGCGGCCTTTACCGCCCGCCCGGTGATATGGTGTGCCTCGCGGAAGGGTACGCCGGCCTCGCGGACCAGCCAGTCGGCAAGGTCGGTCGCGGTGGAATAGCCGCTGGCGGCGGCCGCGCGCATGCGATCCGGCACGAAGGTCAGGGTTTCCATCATCCCGGCACAGGCGGCAAGGCTCAGTTCCAGCAGGTCGTGCGCCTCGAACACGGGTTCCTTGTCGTCCTGCATGTCCTTGGAATAGGCCAGCGGCAGGCCCTTCATCGTCACCATCAGGCCCGCCATCAGGCCAAGGATGCGGCCGGAATGGCCGCGCACCAGTTCGGCGGCATCGGGGTTCTTTTTCTGCGGCATGATCGAGGAACCCGTCGACCACTGGTCGGGCAGGCGCACCCATCCGAACGGCTGGCTGGCCCACAGGATCACTTCCTCGGCCAGCCGCGACAGGTGCAGCGCCGTCTGGCAGGCCGAAGTCAGATACTCGATGGCAAAATCGCGGTCGGAAACGCTGTCCAGCGAATTGGCGGTCGGCCGGTCGAACTCCAGAGAGGCAGCGGTCTGCGCCCGGTCGATCGCAAAGCCGGTGCCGGCCAGCGCCGCTGCCCCCAGCGGGCATTCGTTCAGCCGCGCGCGCGCATCGCCGAAGCGGCCATGGTCGCGCTTCAGCATCTCGACATAGGCCAGAAGATGGTGGCCAAGCGTAACCGGCTGGGCGACCTGCAGGTGGGTGAAGCCGGGCATCACCGTTGCGTGATGTTCCGTCGCGCGGGCCGCCAGCACTGCGGCCAGCGTGCGGATGGCGTGGCGGTGCCCGTCGATCGCGTCGCGCACCCACAGGCGGAAGTCGGTCGCCACCTGATCGTTGCGGCTGCGCGCGGTGTGCAGCCGTCCGGCATCCGGGCCGACGATTTCCGCAAGCCTGCTCTCGACGGTCATGTGGATGTCTTCGCGGGCGATATCGACGGGAACCCCGTCACGCGCATATTCCGCTTCGATCGCCGCCAGCCCCTCGGCGATGCCGGCGGCGGCAGCGGCATCGATGATGCCGCGATCGGCCAGCATGGCGACATGCGCGCGGCTGCCCCGGATGTCCTGCCGCCACATGCGCTTGTCGAAGGGGATCGAGGCATTTATCTCGGCCATCACGGATGCCGGGCCGCCCTCGAACCGGCCACCCCACAGCGCGTTGGCGCGCCCTGCGGTGCCCGTGCCCTGTTCGTCGCCGGAGGATGCCATGAAGTCTGCCCTTTATTCCTGCCTTGCACTGCTGGCGCTCGGCGCCTGCGACGGGCAAAGCCCTAAGGCGCAACCGCCCGCCCCGCAAGCCGGAGAAAAAGCCGCCCCCGGCTTCGATCTGTCCCATGCGGGAACCGCCGCGCCCGGCCTGGCGCTGGAAACCGGGCCGGATGGCGCCACCGAAACCATCGCCGACATCCTGAAGGCGAACCCCGGCCGGCCGCTGCTGGTGAACCTGTGGGCGACATGGTGCGCCCCCTGCCTGAAGGAACTGCCGACCCTCGACAGGCTGGCCGCCGAAACCCGGGGAAGGCTGCTGGTCGTGCCGATCAGCCAGGACATGGAGGGCTGGCGCGCAGTCGGCACCGCCTTCACACCCGAAAAATACCCCAACCTCGCAACCCGGCTGGAAAGCCGCATGCAATTCGGGTTCGAGGTAAAGGCCAAGGGGCTGCCGATCAGCATCCTCTATGGCCCGGACGGACGTGAAATCTGGCGCTATTCCGGCGACCGGGACTGGGCGTCCGCCGAATCGCGGGCGAAACTGGGCCTATAGCGCCATCCTCGGGCGGGTGACTTCTGACACCAAGGGGGCGGCAGCACCCCCGCGCTGCCGCCCCCGCCGTGACGATCTCATGATCAGGTGACGAACCTGTCTCGTGTCGGCAGTTGCCCCCGCCGAACCCGCCAAGAGATGCACGTCCTGTGCCAACCTGCGCAAAAATATTATACTGCGTGATTCCAGTATATTGCGATTTTGCAATCAAGCCCGCTTTGCCAGACCTGTAAATTTCTCCGACAGGCTGTGGCCCCACCGGGCATCCCGCAGCGGATTTTCGCTGCATTCCGTCGCCCGTGCAGCCCGGCCCGTCCGGATTGGCAGGCTGGTGCCGCCTGCCAGCGATTCCCCACCGCTGCATTTTTGTTCTAAGGGCTGCTTCGTGCGGATGAATTGCCCCCGGATTTCCGTTTTCCTGCTGGCGCTTGCCGTGGCGGCCTGTTCGGCTCCGCCGCCTCCGCGCGGCTATCCGCCGCGCGGCAAGGCGCAGGCCGGCAAACGCGCTGCCGCCAAACCCTCCGGCCCGCGCTGGCGGGCGGTGCCGGCCGTCGCCGATGGCGCTGCCGTGCCGGGCGGCAGGCGGCACATCGTCAAGCGCGGAGAAACCGGGATCGCCATCGCCAACGCCTATGGGGTTCCGTGGGGCCGGATCGCCGCCGCCAACAGCATCGACCGCGACGCCACCATCCAGATCGGGCAGGCGCTGTTCATCCCCACCGCCGCCGCCCCGGCCCGGCCCGCAGCAAAGCCACGGCCAAGGCCCGGCCCCGGCGCCACGCCCGAGGAAGTCGCAGCGTCGTTCCAGCTCGACATCGACGACCTGATCACCGGTTCGGCACCGGCCGTCGCCGCCCGCCCGGATGGGCCGCCACGGCCGCAGCCCCCGGCACCGCAACCGGTCGCCGCTGTGCCGCCGCTTTCCTGGCCGGTCGATGCGCGGGTGATCCTGTCGCGCTTCGGGCCAAAGGCCGGCGGACGCGTGAACGACGGCATCAACATCAAGACGACGCGTGGCGCCACGGTCAGGGCGGCCGCCGACGGCGAAGTCATCTATGTGGGCGACGCCATCGCCGGTTTCGGCCTGATGATGCTGGTGCGCCACGCGGGCGGCACCGTCACCGCCTATGCTCATCTGGAAGATGCGCTGGCCGACCGGGGCGACCGTGTGCAACGCGGGCAGCCGATCGCGCGGGCCGGCAGCAGCGGCAGCGTCGACGAACCGCAACTGCATTTTCAGGTGCGGCAGGGGCGGCGGACGCTCGATCCGCTCGCCTATCTGCCGCGCTGATCAGCGACCGGGGCAGGCCGCCTCGGTCTGGACGGTGAAGCTGGTGGTGGCGGCGTTGCCGGGTGCTGCAACCGTCAGATCGACGCGGGCGGGCGTCGCACTGTGCGTGGTCAGGCGGATCAGCCGGCAATCATGCGGGAAACAGTCGTTCAGCACCGGATCCTCGGCCGCCGGCGTGCGCCCGCCGGATGCGCGCAGGTGCGTGATCGAGACCGCCGCCGCAGGCGGGGCGGTCAGGGTGATGTCCTGCCAGCCGACATTGCGGCCGCGAACGGCGACGATGTTGTCGATCGACGGGTTGGTCGGGCACTGCAACGTCGGCCGCTGCATCCCGCTGATCGAGCGCACCGGACCCAGTTGCAGGCTGGCATAGCAGTCGCGCCGGGGCTCGCGGGTTTCCGCCCGTGCCGGGCCGGGCTGGCGGCAGCGGGTCACGGGGCCGATCTTTTCCGTGGTGAAACCGCGCGGGCAAGTAAAGCCGCGCGGCGTCAGTTGCGCCGGAATCACATTGTCCGGTCCGCGCACCTCTACGCGGGCGGATGCCGGCAGGGCGGCACAATGGCTGTTCTGGGCGGCAGCCGGGACGGCAAGGGCCAGTATGGCAACGGCAGTGGTTCCAAAACGCATGCATCATTCTCCGTCGGGTGGTCGCGCCGCCATCCTGCCGCCTTCGCGCGCGCTTTCCAATCCCGTTTCAGACGACTAGGGAAGATCGCATGTCCGACACCCTTGCGACCGAACCTCCTGCCCCCGGCAGCGACATCGCCCCCGTCAACCTCGTCGAGGAAATGCGTTCCTCCTATCTCGACTATGCGATGTCGGTGATCGTAAGCCGCGCCCTGCCGGACGTACGCGACGGGCTGAAGCCCGTGCACCGGCGCATCCTGTTCGGCAGCCACGAGAACGGCTTCACCAGCAACAAGCCCTATCGCAAGTCGGCCCGCATCGTCGGCGACGTGATGGGTAAATATCACCCGCACGGCGACAGCGCCATCTACGACGCCCTCGCCCGCATGGCGCAGGACTGGTCGATGCGCCTCACCCTGATCGACGGTCAGGGCAACTTCGGCAGCATGGACCCGGATCCGCCGGCGGCCATGCGCTACACCGAAGCCCGGCTTTCGAAGCCCGCCGAAGCCCTGCTCGACGACCTCGACAAGGACACGGTGGATTTCGTCCCCAACTACGACGGCCAGGAACAGGAACCTGCCGTGCTGCCGGCGCGTTTCCCGAATCTGCTGGTGAACGGCGCAGGCGGCATTGCCGTCGGCATGGCGACCAACATCGCCCCGCACAATCTGGGCGAAGTGGTGAACGCCTGCCTCGCGTGGCTCGACGACCGGTCGCTCACCTCGGAAGCGCTGATGGAACATGTCCCGGCGCCGGATTTCCCAACGGGCGCCCTGATCCTCAGGACCAACGGCATCGCCAGCGCCATGACCACTGGGCGCGGCTCGATCATGATGCGCAGCCGCCACGACCTCGAAGACCGTGCGGGCCGGGGCCAGCAACTGGTGCTGACGGAAATTCCCTATCAGGTCGGCAAGGCCGGCCTGGTGGAAAAGATCGCCGACGCCATCAAGGACAAGCGGGTCGAAGGCGTTTCCGACCTGCGCGACGAATCCAACCGCGAAGGCGTCCGCATCGTCCTCGAACTGAAGCGCGACGCTGTCCCCGAGGTGGTGCTGAACCAGTTGTGGCGGCACACGCCCGCGCAATCCAGCTTCGCCGTCAACATGCTGGCGCTGCGCGGTGGTCGCCCGGAACAGCTTTCGCTGCGCGACGTGATCGAAGCCTTCGTGCTGTTCCGCGAGGAGGTGATCGGCCGCCGTTCGCGCTTCCTGCTGGCAAAGGCGCGCGACCGGGCGCACCTGCTGCTGGGCCTGGTGATCGCTGTTTCGAACCTCGACGAGGTGGTGGCGATCATCCGCGGATCGCCGACACCCGCCGACGCGCGCGAAGCACTGATGACGAAATCGTGGCCCGCCGCCGAAATCGCCCCTTATGTGGCGCTGATCGATGACGACGCCTCGCTGCCCGGCGACATGGCCGACGGCTACCGCCTTTCCGAAGCACAGGTCCGCGCCATCCTCGACCTTCGCCTGCACCGGCTGACGGCGCTCGGCCGCGACGAGATCGGCGACGAGCTGAAGGAGCTGGCAGCCACCATCGCCGACCTGCTCGACATCCTTTCCAGCCGGGCGCGCCTCGTCGAGGTGCTGCGCGGCGAGCTGATCGAAGTCCGCGACCAGTTCAGCACGCCGCGCCGTTCGGAACTGGTGCAGGCCGACGATGTCGAGGACGAAGATCTGATCGCCCGCGAAGACATGGTGGTCACCGTCACGCACTCGGGCTGGATCAAACGGGTCAGCCTCGACAGCTATCGTGCGCAGAAACGCGGCGGCAAGGGCCGCACCGGCATGGCGACCAAGGAAGAAGACGTCATCACCGAACTGTTCGTCGCCATGACGCACGCGCCGGTGCTGTTCTTCTCGACCTTCGGCAAGGTTTACCGGATGAAGGTCTGGAAACTGCCCGAGGGGACGCCGCAGTCCAAGGGGCGGGCGATGGCGAACCTGCTGCCATTGGAACCGGGCGAAACCATCCAGACCGTGCTGCCGCTGCCCGAAGACGAAGCCGAATGGAGCCAGTTGCACGTCATGTTCGCAACGGCGCGCGGCCTTGTCCGGCGCAACAGCATGGACGCATTCGCCAACGTGCCCTCGAACGGCAAGATCGCCATGCGCTTCGAGGAAGGCTCGGACGACCGGCTGATCGGCGTCGCGCTCTGCCATGAATCGCAGGACGTGCTGCTGGCGGCGCGGTCGGGCAAGGCAATCCGCTTCGAAGCGACGGCCGTCCGCGAGTTCCAGAGCCGGACATCGACCGGCGTGCGCGGCATGGATCTGGAACAGGGCGACGAAGTCATCTCGCTTTCGATCCTGCGCCGGGTGGGCACCACCACCGAGGAACGCGAATATTATCTGAAGTCGGCCGCATGGAAGTCCGATCCGGCACCGCTTGAGGGGCTGGACGACGAGCGGTTCGCCTATCTGACCGAGGCCGAGCAGTTCATCCTGACGATCACCGCCAACGGCTATGGCAAGCGCAGTTCGGCGTTCGAATACCGGCGCACCAACCGGGGCGGCAAGGGGATCGTCAACATCGACACCTCGGATCGCAACGGCCATGTCGTCGCCAGCTTCCCCGTAGAGCCGACCGAGCAACTGATGCTGGTGACGGATCAGGGCAAGCTGATCCGCATGCCGGTGGGCGACATCCGGATCGCCGGCCGCGCAACGCAGGGCGTCACCCTGTTCCGCGTCGCCGACGCCGAACATGTGGTGTCGGCGGCCCGCATCCGCGAGAGCGACGACGACAGCGACAACGACGGCGACACGAACGAAGGCGCCGAGGGCGGCGAAGGCGCCGAGGGCGGCGAAGGCGACGACGCCGGCAACGCATGACGCTGGTGCTCGGCATCGAGTCGAGCTGCGACGAAACCGCCGTCGCGCTGGTGACGGCCGATCGCCGGATTCTGGCCGAGCGCATCGCCAGCCAGGAGGAAGCGCACCGGCCGTTCGGCGGCGTGGTGCCTGAACTGGCGGCGCGCGCGCACGCCGAACGCATCGGCCCGATGCTGCGCGACGTGCTGGCCGAAGCCGGTGTGCAGCCCGGCGAATTGAGCGGGATCGCCGCAACCGCCGGTCCGGGCCTCGTCGGCGGGGTGATGGTGGGGCTGGTTGCCGGAAAGGCACTTGCCTTTGCCGCCGCAAAGCCGCTCTGGGGCATCAACCATCTGGAAGGCCATGCGCTGTCGCCGCGCCTCGTCGATCCGGCGCTGCGCTTTCCCTATCTGCTGCTGCTGGTTTCAGGGGGTCACTGCCAGTTGATCGCAGTCGAAGCTGTCGGCCGCTATCGCCGCCTTGCAACCACCATCGACGATGCGGCGGGTGAAGCCTTCGACAAGGTGGCGAAAATGCTGGGGCTGGGCTTTCCCGGCGGCCCCGCCGTCGAGCACGCGGCGCAGCAGGGCGACAGCCGCGCCGTGCCGCTGCCGCGCCCGCTGGTCGGTTCCCGAGAGCCGCATTTCAGTTTCGCCGGGCTGAAAACCGCAGTGCTGCGCGCCCACCAAAGCGGCCAGTTCCGCCCGGCCGACATTGCCGCCAGCTTTCAGGCCGCCGTCACCGACTGCCTTGCCGACCGCACCCGTATCGCCCTGCGCCGCATGGCCGGGCCGACGGCGCTGGTGGTGGCGGGCGGTGTCGCCGCCAACCGGGCCGTGCGCGCCGCACTCGAAGATGTGGCGCGCGCCAACGATCTGCCGTTCGTCGCCCCGCCGTTGCGCTTGTGCACCGACAACGCGGCGATGATCGCATGGGCGGCGCTTGAACGAATGCAGGCCGGCCTCGATCCCGAACCAGACCCGCAGGCGCGGCCGCGCTGGCCGCTGGATCCGACTGCGGAACCCGCACGCGGAGCAGGAGTGAAAGCATGATCGCAGTCGTTGGTGCAGGCGCCTGGGGAACCGCGCTTGCCAATGTGATGGCGCAGTCGGCCGATGTGCTGCTGTGGGCGCGCGAAGCCGAAGTCGTCGATGCAGTGAACCGGACCAACAGCAATCCGCTGTTCCTGAACGGGATCAGCCTGTCGCCGCGCATCAGGGCGACCGACGATCCGGGCGCACTTGGCATGGCGGACCTCTGGCTGGTGGTACCGCCCGCGCAGTTTCTGGGCCGTGTGCTGGCGCAGGCGCCGCTTGCCCACCGGCCGACACTGGTGCTGTGCGCCAAGGGCATCGAAGCGGGAACCCACCGGCTGATGGCCGAGGTAGCCGCCGAAGCCGCGCCGCATTCCGATCTTGCCGTGCTGTCCGGCCCCAGCTTTGCCGCCGAAGCGGCGCGCGGCCTGCCAACCGCCGTGACGCTGGCCGCCGCATCGCTGGAACAGGCGGTTGCACTCTCGGAACGCCTCGCCCGGCCGTCGTTTCGTCCCTATGCGTCGGACGATGTCGTCGGCTGCGAGATCGGCGGCGCAGTCAAGAATGTGCTGGCGATCGCCTGCGGCGTGGTGATCGGCGCCGGGCTTGGCGAAAACGCCCGCGCAGCGGTGATCGCGCGCGGCTTCGCCGAGATGACCAGGTTCGGCGTGGCGCGTGGCGGGCGGCCGGAAACGCTAGCCGGGCTTTCAGGGCTTGGCGATCTGGTGCTTACCTGCGGTTCCACGCAGTCGCGCAACATGTCTCTGGGGATCGCGCTGGGGCAGGGGCAATCGGCGGAACAGGCGCTGGCGGGCAAGCGCAGCATTGCCGAAGGCGCAATGACGGCGCCGGTATTGCAGGAGGCAGCGGATGCGGCCGGAGTGGAGATGCCGATCGCCCGTGCGGTTGCCGATCTGCTGGCAGGCCGCGCCAGCGTCGCCGAAGTGACCGACCGGCTGCTCAGCCGCCCGCTGAAACCGGAACTGGAATAGCCTGCCAACCGTTCGGCAGCGGCAACCAAAGCCGCCGCTGCCGCAAGGTCGTTCAGGCAGGCATCCGATACAGCCCGCAGAGCTTGTTGCCCGCCGGGTCGCGCAGATAGGCCAGATAAAGCTTCATCGCACCGCCGTCGCGCACGCCCGGCGGGTCCTCGCAGCTCGTGCCGCCCGCTGCCACGCCCGCCGCGTGCCATGCGTCGGCCTGCTCGGGCGAGGCCATGGCAAAGCCGATGGTCGAGCCGTTGCCGCAGCAGGCGGGCTGGCCGTCCAGTGGCTTGGTGATTGCGAAAATGCCGGTCGGCGTCATCCAGAACACCCGGCCCTTGTCGTCTTCGGCGCCGGGCGCAATACCCATCGCTGCAAAGATGGCGTCATAGAATGTTTTGGATTTCGCCGTGTCGTTGGCGCCCAACATGATGTGGCTGAACATCTCTCTCCCCTTTGGTGGCTGTCGGCGCACCGGAACGGCGCGCGCCGACATTCCTGCCGCAGCGCGCTGCCGCTGTCGATTCCTCAAGGATCATAGGTTACCGGCGAACCGGCGGCTTCACCGCATACAGCACCGCTGCCGCCGCAAACGCCGCCACACCAAACAGAACGGCCCCGAATTCCGCCGACCAGCCACTTTCCCACAGTTTGCGGTTGAACGCGATCGAACCCGCCGCATTGACGATCCCGTGCAGCCAGATCACCGGCACCAGGCTGCCACCACCGATGCGCCACACCCTGGTCATCAGCAACGACAGCGCCATCACTCCGCCAACATAGATCGGCAGGTAGGTCCAGAATGGAATGCCGTCGCGCCAATCGGGAAATATGGCCATGATCGGCAGGTGCCACAGCGCCCAGACCATGCCGACGACCAGCGACGACCGCAGTTCCCCATGCTTCACGATCAGGCGAGGCAGCAGATAGCCGCGCCACCCGCCTTCCTCGCCGACCGGGCCGGCACCCACGATGGCGGTGGCAAGCCCGTTCAGGATCGAAACCGGGAAGATGGTCAGATAAAACAGCGCGGGCGTCATGCCGCCGGAAGCCGCCGGGATCGGCGTGTAACCGAATACCGCAGTCAGCAGAAGCAGTGCAGCCGGGAACGGCACCAGCGCGGCGGCATAGGCCCGCCATCCGCATCGCACATGGATGAACGCCCGGAACCATGCCTTCAAAGCGCCGCCGCCTTCGAAGGCCGTTGTGATGGCCGCAGCCAGCCCCGGCACGAACGAGCCTGCCAGCACCACCATCATCATGCCGCCCGGCGCATCGATCTGCCGGGGTTGCCCGACGAGATACCAGCCGGCGATCCAGATCGCCCAGCTTCCGGCATAGGTGCCCAGCACAAAACCCCATGGAAAACCGCCGGAACGGAGATCTCGGATTCTCATTTTGCAATCCTTGTATTGCAATGTTTTTGGATAAATGAACCGGGCGCCGATGGGATCATGGCCGGCGCATCAGCCGGCGCAGGCCCTTTGTCAGCAGAAGATAGATCAACGCAGCCAGCCCCAGTGACACCGGGATCGACCACCACCCCAGAAGTTCCTGGGCCTCGGCGGTTCTTGCCACGATCCCGGCCGCGATGCTGCCGTCGGGGTAGCGGAACAGGCCCACCCGGTCCGACAGAAAAGGTTTCGACACCGCCACTGCGATGAACGCGGCGATGAACAGATAGCCGATGGCAAACAGCGTTGCCCCCGCCACCCGGCCGCCGCCTGCAAGCGCTGTGTGGAACAAGCCCCTGCCCACCGCCAGCGGGCTGTAGCTGCGGGTTGCCTGCTGGATGTGATGGTCGGCCAGCAACGGGCGAAGATAGTCGATCGGGGCGCCAAGGCGGGCAAGCGCAGCTTCCAGCCACTGCAACGGATCCTCCGGGCCGGTCTGGGCGGCCATGCTGTCCAGCACATGCTGCTGAAGGTCGGCGCGCAATGCATCGGCGTCGTCGCCAAGCGGGGCGCTGTGGCGGTCGAACACGGCGAAATAGGCATCCCACATTCTGGCTGCCGCCGAATCCTCGAATGGCGCCGTCATGGTCTTTCTCCGGCAAGCAGGGTGTCGACCGAGGACGAAAGCCGCGTCCAGCGCGGAATCATCGCTTCAAGCAAAGCAAGGCCGTCGGCCGTCAGCGTGTAGTATTTTCGCGGGGCGCCGCCCTCACCGTCGCGCAACTCGGCTTCGATCAAGCCGTCTTTCGCCAGCCGCAGCAGCAATGGATAGATCGTGCCTTCGGGAACGTCGATCTGCGCCCGCGATGTCAGGCTGGTCGTCAATTCAAAGCCGTAATGCTCGCGGTCGCGCAGCGTCAGAAGGATCGCGAATTCCAGGACGCCCTTGCGCAACTGCACTTCCCAACGCGCTGTCTGGTCGGCCGAATCGCTGCTGTCCCTTGTCATGCAAGGTTTGTGGATCAACTACCCTTGCAACGCAAGATAATGCCGCCGCGCCGTGCAGGCACAGGATATTGCAAAACGGGCAGACCGTGGTCCGGCCTGCCCGCAGTCGGCGGGGCATCCCCGCCAGCGCCTGTTGATCGGTGCCGCCGCAGCCGGCGGTTCTAGTTATGTTGACGGCGCATGAAAGGCGGAATTCTGGT